>JAZBPA010000119.1:0-2139 GCA_036351435.1 Candidatus Competibacteraceae bacterium | reverse complement strand
CTACGATGACAGCCAACCTTTTCCTAACCCTGAACGGGCCTTAGTCGATCCGGATGGCTTGCTGGCCGTGGGCGGCAGTCTTGCGCCCCGCCGTCTGTTGAGCGCTTATCGCCATGGAATTTTTCCTTGGTATTCTTCCGGTCAACCGATTCTCTGGTGGTCACCCAACCCGCGCACCGTCTTGTTTCCCCACCACATCACAATTTCCCGCAGTCTGCGCAAAACTTTGAAGAAGGGCCTATTCTCCGTCACCATGGATAGCGCTTTCGACATGGTCACGCTACGTTGTAGCGAACCCCGTCAACATCAACCGGGCACCTGGATTACCCCGGAAATGCGCGCTGCCTATAGTCGGTTGCACCGCTTGGGTTATGCTCATTCTGTGGAAACTTGGCATGGTCGCCGGCTGGTGGGGGGGTTGTATGGGGTAGCCATTGGGCGAGTGTTTTATGGCGAATCCATGTTCAGCCTGATGAGCGATGCGTCTAAAATCGCCCTAGTGGCACTCTGCACCCAACTGCAACACTGGCGGTTCGCCTTCATCGACTGCCAAATGCACACCGAGCATTTGTTGCGTATGGGTGCGGAAGACGTATCTCGCCGGGTTTTTCTTGAATTGTTGCGGCGTTTCTGCCCTCTGGATAGTGCGGTGGAAAAGTGGCGATTTGACACCGGGCTACCTTATGCGCCCGAACCGGAGCTTCCCTAGCATGAATGTCTGTCGCCAAGAGGATTTGCAATCATTGCGGCTCTTCATTACCGCCGAACATCCCTGTAATTATCTGCCCGACCACCGGGCGCGCAATTTGGTGGTCGATCCCCGCGCCGTCAACGCGGGGGTTTACACGCAATTGGCTAAATTCGGATTTCGCCGCAGCGGTAACCACGTTTACCGTCCCCACTGTGCTAACTGCGCCTCCTGTATGTCGCTACGTGTGCCGGTGATGGGGTTTCATCCAAGCCGTTCGCAAAATCGGACTTGGAAGAAAAATCTGAATTTATCCGTCCGTTGCCTGGAACCCAGTTTTCGTTTAGATCATTACCGCTTGTTCGAACGCTATCTCAAATCCCGCCATCCGGGCGGCGGTATGGACGATACCAGTTACGAAGATTATTTGGCGTTTATCACCTCGGCCTGGAGCGATACCCGGCTTTATGAATTTCGCTTAGATCGCCGCCTGTTAATGGTCGCTGTGGTTGATCGTTTGGGGGATGGATTATCCGCGGTTTACACGTTCTTCGAACCGCTTGAAACTGCGCGCAGTCTCGGCACTTATGCGATTCTCTGGCAGATTAATGAAGCCCGCCGACAGGACCTGAGGTGGGTGTATCTCGGGTATTGGGTACGCGATTGTCAGAAAATGGCTTATAAAATCAAATTCCAGCCCCATGAGTTGTTCGCCGCTGGAGAATGGAGCGCTTTACCCGCCGCTTAGGGGGAATATCGTTAATGATTGGTTTGGTAAAACAGGGTCACGGGTGGTGCGGGTTAGTGCTTGCAACGCTGCTGCTCACCGCATTCACCGCCTGCAGTTCGGGGCCGGATTCACCGGAGGAGCAGGTTCGCGCATTGATAGAGCAGGCCACCGACGCTGCCGAGCGCAAGGCAGTCGATGAACTGCAGCCGTTAATCGCCGATGACTATGAAGACGCCCAAGGGCACGATAAAAAATTTATCAAGCGCTTGCTGCTCGCGTATCTGATGCGCAATCAATCCATTCATTTGTTCACCCGGGTTAAAAGCATTGCGATGAACGGCCCGGACCGTGCGGAAGCCGAAGTCGTGGTTGCTATGACTGGACAACCGGTTGAGGATGCAGCGACCTTCGACTGGTTGCGCGGCGATTTATACCATTTTGTGTTGGACTTTATTCATCGCGGTGGGGGAGATTGGGAAGTGATTCAAGCCAAATGGCGGCGGGCCAATGTCGGTGAGTTTTTATAAGCGCGATTGCACCGAGGTAGGTATGTGGTTACTGAAATGGTGTGTTCCCCTGTTCGGAATGCTGATATTCCACGGCTGTGGCGGCGGTGGCGGTAACAATGATGGCGAATCCGCACCCGAGCCCGAACCTATTCCCAACGTGACCCTGAGCGGCACGATACAAGCCGCCGCCGGTAACGCCGTCGATAGCGATG
>JAZBPA010000118.1:0-2287 GCA_036351435.1 Candidatus Competibacteraceae bacterium | reverse complement strand
TGCGCAAACGGGAAAATTACCGGCGGGCCTTTGCGGATTTCGACCCGCAGTGCGTGGCGGGCTTCGACGACCAACATGCCGAGCAACTGTTGACCGATCCCGGTATCATTCGCAATCGAAAAAAAGTCCTCGCCGCGATTAATAACGCCCGGTGTTTTTTGGACGTGCAAGCGGAGTTCGGCAGTTTCGCCGACTACATCTGGCGCTTCGTGGACGGCAAACCGATAGTGAACGCGATCCGCTCGTCGAGCGATTATGTGGCGACCAGTTCGGAATCGGACGCGCTCAGCAAGGATTTACGCCAGCGGGGCTTCAAATTCGTCGGCTCGACCATCTGCTATGCCCATATGCAAGCAACGGGGATGGTCAACGATCATTCCCTGGATTGTTTTCGCCGTCAGGAAATTATCACCGGATATCCGGAATAAAAAGCATTCTTAACTCCCCATCGCACCACGCTAACGACTGTTAAATCATGACTCGATCTCAAGACCTGTTTGCCGAAGCCCAGAATTACATCCCCGGTGGGGTTAACTCGCCAGTGCGCGCCTTTCGCGCCGTCGGCGGCGAGCCGATATTTTTCAAGCGCGCCATTGGTGCCTATCTGTACGACGAAGACGACCGACGCTATATCGACTATGTCGGTTCCTGGGGGCCGATGATTGCCGGTCATGCCCATCCCGCTGTGGTACGGGCCGTTCAGGAAACTGCTGCAAACGGTTTGAGTTTCGGCGCGCCGACTGCAATAGAAACGGAAATGGCGCAATGGCTGTGCGAACATGTGTCTTCTCTGGAATTAGTGCGGATGTGCAATTCCGGCACCGAAGCTACCATGAGTGCTATTCGTCTAGCGCGCGGGTTCACGGGCCGGGATCGCATCATTAAATTCGAAGGCTGCTACCACGGGCATTCCGACGCACTGCTGGTCAAGGCCGGTTCCGGCGCATTGACGCTTGGCGTACCCACTTCCCCCGGTGTGCCTGCAGAAGTTGCCGGTCAGACCATGACGTTGACTTTCAACGACCTAACTGGCGTACAAAAGCTCTTTCAGGTGTTGGGCGAGCAAATCGCTTGCATTATCGTCGAACCCGTAGCCGGCAACATGAACTGCATTCCGCCGGTGCCGGGATTCCTGGAAGGTTTGCGGGAGATTTGCGACGATTACAGCTGCGTGCTGATTTTCGACGAAGTGATGAGCGGTTTTCGAGTCGCCTTGGGCGGGGCACAGGAACGCTATGGCGTGCTGCCGGATTTGACAACGCTGGGCAAAATCATCGGCGGCGGAATGCCGGTCGGCGCGTTCGGCGGACGGCGCGAGATCATGGAACACCTAGCCCCGTTGGGACCGGTCTATCAGGCGGGAACTCTATCCGGTAATCCGGTCGCTATGGCGGCGGGACTGGCGAACTTGAAATTATTGACCACACCCGGTTTTTACGAGGCGTTGGAAGAAAAAACCCGGGATTTCCTGGAAGGCATGACCCGAGCGGCTCAGGAGGCTGGCATTCCGTTGACATCGACTCAGGCGGGAGGCATGTTCGGTTTGTTCTTTACGGCGGAGACGGCAATCACAAACTATGCTCAGGCGACTGCTTGCGACACTGAACGGTTCAAGGCGTTTTTTCACGGTCTTTTGAAAGAAGGCGTGTATATGGCACCTTCCGCCTTTGAAGCGGGGTTTATGTCTGCTGCGCATACGGATGGGGACATTGAGGAGACTGTGGCGGCGGCACGGCGGGTGTTCGGGAAATTGTGAGCTTTAAGATACAAGGGTACGCAATGCGTACCCTACCTGGCTGTTTCAATACGCACGGTAACGGTCTGTTCAGGCTGCATCTTCAGGCGTTGAGCCCACTGCGATGGTAATTCGCTGGCCTTCAGATGTTGAATGACTAACGAGGTCATATTGATGGCTCTATAAAATTATTTAGCGCGGTAAGGTGCGGTGACGGAGGAACCGCACCGATACCTAAAAAACCCCAACACACCAAACCATCAATGCCGTCGGATACAAACCCAGCGCTACAACCAGCAAGCCATTAGCACTGATGACGACCTGGGTATCTTGGCTGATTACAATCGGTTCGGGGCTATCCGACGGCGGGTCGAAATACATGAATTTAACCACCCGCAAATAGTAAAACGCTCCGATCACCGAGAACACTACCGCCCAGAGCGCCAAGCCTACCAGACCTTGGCCGATGATGGCTTGCAACACCGCCAGCTTGGCGTAAAAGCCGACCAGGAATGGAATCCCCGCCATCGACATCATGATCAACAGCATGAG
>JAZBPA010000117.1:0-2451 GCA_036351435.1 Candidatus Competibacteraceae bacterium | reverse complement strand
CGGGTACTGATTTCCCGTTCCCCCTGGGCATCCGCCACACGCACCCGACTCTGCGGCCAACCGTGTTCCAACGCAGTCACTCGGGCTGGTCGGAGCACTTCGCAACCCTCGCTGGCGGCGGTAGCCAGCAAATGCTCGTCGAGTTTGCTGCGATCCAGTTGGAAAGACGGCAGGCGCGGCGCATCGACGGTGCCGATCTCGGTCATTTCCGCTAGGGACCGGTTGGGGCCGTCGGTAAACCAGTAGCGCAACCCGTGTTTGGGCAGTTGCTCACGGGATAGATAATCGTAAAGCCCTAAAACACGATGGAGAAAGCACGCCGAAATCTCTACCGTAGCTTCCCCAACTTTGCGGGTAAAACGTTCCTGACGTTCCACCAGCAATATGCGTTTGTCGGGCAACCAGCGCTTCAACAAACATGCGGCACTGGCACCCGCGAAAGCACCGCCGATGATGACCACATCGTAAGCGTTATCCTGCGTGTTGTCGTTCAACGGTTTGCACCTCGAATGGTGGCGTTCAGACGCTGATGCCTAGACCTTCAACCTCCAGCAGCAGATCCTGACGGCAAATATCACCGAGCAGCACAAGCTGAGGTAAATCAGCACCCAGCCGCTCGACCAGCCGCTGCTGAACGGCGGAAGCATCCAATTCCGGTCGCGCATAGGCTTTGAGCATCGCAAGCCGCACGGGAGCATCAAGATAGCGACTGGCGTGGGTCAGCAAGGCATCCAGATTGATCAACGTTTCATCCAATTGCGCTAACGGATCGCCGGCATGTTGGGAGATATGACCGACGATGCTGGCGGTGCCCGAAACGTAAAGGTGGCTTTCCTCCTGCCACTGTTTCAGGACGGCGCGGGAAAAGGACGGGCTTTTAGGACCGTATTGAGGCGGATAACGAAAGGCGCTCACTTGCCTTGGATTTTCGATTTGCACGCCGGGTTGTTTGGCGGCTAATAGGTAAATCAACAGGCCGGGTTCGCGCGAACCGATGGCGCACGCGGAGGGTAAGGTGATTTCGAAATCGGACGCTGTATTCGCTAATGCCCGATAACGTCCCTGACAAAATGCGCGATAGCGTTCCAAACCGCGTTGCGGTTGATTAATGCCGGGGAAGTAATTCCACACCCGCAACAAATAAGGGTAGCCCTGCTGCTCTACGGCGATACGGATACGCCGGTAGGCGTCGTAAGTGGCGGCGTCCAAATCCGTATACTGTGTCTCGTCCAACTCCAGACGGGCAAATAACAACTCATCGGTGCTGGCCAGGACAAGTCCCTTATCCTCGCGAATATAAGGCGTCACGGCGCTACGCCAGACTTCCAAGGTGTGGCCGGCACCCGCCGTGGGCAATCCCACGGTAAAGAAGCGCTGATCATCAATGCTCGGGTGCGGCTGACCGGCAAAGCCGATCACCGCGAAGACCCGTTCATCGGCCAGCACCGATGGGTATTGTGATGCATCCACATAAGCAACGCTCAGCGGGCTGGGATAAGGCGTCGAATGTGCATCGTGACGAAATGGAGTATGCATTTACTCAGCACTGATCTTGCGGCGTAGTGCCACCTTCAAAAAGTAATTTTACATTGCGCCTGCGCAATCGGTAAGCCGCCCAGGCGCGCGAGGACTGAAACACCCAGGTCACACCGTAAATGAATTTAAACAACGCTATTCGTGCGGCTATCGGGGTGTTACGGAATACGTCTCCCGCTAACATTGAGATGAGCGCCTCTTCCAATCGCCAGACATTGCGTGGCGCCAAAAACAAAGCTTGCATCGCCGGCGAGGTAAAGCGATAGATGAACCAGGATACCACTTTAATGCCATGACGTACTTGCCGGTCGAACTGCGCCAACAACGGTTTGGCCTGCGCCGGTTCATGCAGATAAGCGTCTACCGCCTCCGCCGCCAACACAGCGCCGTTCATCGCGAAATAGACCCCGGTGGAAAAAACCGGGTCGACGAAGGCGTAGGCATCGCCGATCAGCAGATACCCGTCTCCGACCATGTGGTCGGCCCGATAGGAGTAATTCCCCGTCGCTCCCGCCTCATTGATTAATTGCGCGTGGCGCATCCGTTCTTGCACCGGTGGACACAGGGCAATGGTCTGCCATAAAAACGCAGCCGGCGAAGTGCGGCGCGTTTTCAGATACTCCGGCCAACAGACGCAGCCCACACTCATGATATTGTCCCGCAGCGGGATCATCCAGAACCAGCCGTGTTGAAACCAGTAGATACTGATATTGCCCTCGTCTTTGCCGGATCGCCGGGTAACCTTAGCGAAATGGCCGAACAGGGCGGCACTTTGATGGCGGGAATTCTTCTGCTTGCAGTTGAATTTACGAGCCAAGAAGGTATCGCGCCCGGAAGCGTCAATGACGTAACGGGTTTCCCAGGTCTGTTGCCGGCCATCGTCATCGACGCTGTGGACTAGCGTGTTCTGTCCTG
>JAZBPA010000116.1:0-4825 GCA_036351435.1 Candidatus Competibacteraceae bacterium | reverse complement strand
CTGCATGTGCTGCCCATTCTCGGGACTCGGCTTCGGGTCGGCCACGCCGAATGTAGGCGGCGGTCACCGCATCCAGAATTAATCCTAAGTTCCCTTCCCACACTGCCAAGTTTTCAACCGGTGGTGATTGTTCCCGGCACTGATCATTCTGCATGGCTAACACCCAAGTTGTTGCTTTGGCGACCATTATAGCGAGTCTGAAGGGATCGGTGATGTCTCCAATAATCCACCTGTAAAGGCCGTTTAAGGGGTGTTTAACTACCATTCGAAGAATGCGCATCGCTGCACCGGTCAATACCCGATCACGAAATAAATATATATATCCATCGTAGCAGTGGTAACAGTGGTAACAGTGGTAACACCGAAAACAAGACTATAACAATCAATACTATGCGACAGCCAATAACGGGAATTTAGTGGTAACGCAGTGGTAACAGTGGTAACAAAGTTGAAAAGGGTGTTACCACTGTTACCACTGCGTTACCACCAGAATCAAAAATTAGCGGCTATAAAAAGTCATTAATACAATAACTTGAATAGAGTGTTACCACTGTTACCACTGTTACCACTGAAACTATATAAGCTCTATAATTTTCCTTGTGAGAGGCAAAAAATTTTCCCTCCGGATCAGTTCTCCTGCTCGAATGAGAATATCGACTTCAACCACAGGGTCACCACGCGCTTAGGATGGCCATTGATTCTCATCACTCGGGTGGTGCGATTGACCTCGCGGGTGTTGGAATCGCTGGCGCGTTTCTCGGTTTCACCGGGCAACATGTGGCCTCGATTCTGGAGTTGCTCCCACAACGCATCGGGAGCCAGATACAGCGGGGTATCCAGGCGTCTGAGCGTCTCGTTGACGTTTTTCAGTGCGATTGTAGGCAATAGGTACACCAGCCCCTCAGCCTCCGACACCCAACCGATATGGGCACCTTGCGGAAGATGATTGCGCCAACCGTAACGATCGGCGTGGAGGGGTTCCCGCCCGTCAGTCTTGCTCAACAAATGCGCTTCACCAGCGGCCAGTAAATCCGCCAAGGTGCTACAGAACGCCTCCGCAGGCTGAGCACCTAATGCGCGTTTGTGGTGGTCCTGAGCTAGGCGAATCAATTCATCCCAGGCTTTGCCCTGCAGCTCCGCGGCGGTGTCGGCATCCAAAGCGTCTACGCTGCACCAGTGATGCAACGCGGCGTCATAGCCCACCATCAAGAACGCGACTTGACCCGGTAGACGGCGCTGCAAGCCGGCGGCCATCGCCCGTTGCCGATAATCAAACCAGCGGTCTTTGTGGTGAGCAATCCGGCGCTCGTAGGCATCCGCCATCACGTTCAGGTAATCCGCCATGCAGCGGGCGAGTAATCCTGCTCGGCTGGCCTGTTGAGCGGCGCTTAGTCTTTCCAAGTTGACTTGCTCCGGACGCAACGGCACACCAAATAACCGAGTAATGATGCTTTCCACAGAGGGCCACTGTTCAGCAGTACACAACGCCAGGCCTCGGGGGTGACGTTCCGGTCTTAGACTTAGATCAGGGCGACTGCGACCGCGGGATGACAGATTGCCGATATGACGCACTACGGTATCCACAGTGGCATTCAACCGGTCTTGTTCCTTACGGCTGCCCTTGGGTGCGTAGTCATCAATGACCACCAAGGTATCCGCGAGGGTGAACAGTTTGTTTTCCACGGCCGTGGTGGAATCATTCCAGTTGATCGGCAGTCGGTTGTAATCGAACTGTGACCCGAAGTGACCGGCAGCGATAGCGGCCAAGGCGCTTTTATAGGTACCGCTGGGACCAACCAACCATAGCGCAAAGTCGGTTTTCAACGCTTGCGCCAGCGGTGCCAGGTACACGGCCGCGATTAACGGCACTGATACGCCAGCAGGGGCAATACTCGCCGCTTGGATGCTGGCCAAAGCCGCTTGGCGTCGTTCCTCGGCTGTTTGGCTAGGCGCGGGCAGGGCGTACAGGTTGCCCAGCTCGCCCAGTTCGACATCAACCCCGGCCGCTTGGCCACCGGCATTGATCGCATTGTCAGCGGTGAGATAGGTCCAACCGCTGTCCAGTTGCCGCCAACCAGTATGGGTATACACCGTATGACGGGGGACTTCGTCAGGCTGGTGGGACAGTTTCAGAATGGCGCACCGTAAATGGTCCTTGGTAGTTTGGCCGGGGTACACGATGACCCGGCTACCCCAATGACGAGATGGCCAGGCCATACCGGGGAATTGCTCAGCGTTCAGATAGACGGTAGGCAGTGCACGCCCCTTATAGCTGCCATCAATTACGTAGACAAGGCTTGATTCCAACCCATCATTCCGGCTGACTTCCGCCGTGATACGGGCCGTGAAGTTGGCCAGCTGGCGTTCCTCCACTCCACCTGATCGGTTCACCATTTGGAAGGTTCCCCGATCGGTGACGACATACTCCGCGGGTTTTTGCGGGATTGCTGCCGGTTTGGTTTGTGGTTTCTCCACCGGCCGCCAAGCATCGGGTAATGGACCGGTCACCGCGGGTAGCGCCTGCAACAACTGTTGGCGTAAGTCTTCGGTATCGGCGCCGGTGGGCAGCGGTCCTAAGCCATCCCATTCGAGTCCTTGCTGTTTCAATGCCGCTTGCAGCCAATCGGCGGCGCCGGCTCCCGTCTTGCGGGGTGTTCCGGCCGGCGGATCGATAAGACAGCTGCACGCATCGCCTAAGCGTTCGGCTACTGCAACCGCATAGGTATGGCCTGGTGTGTCGTCATCGGGCCAGATCATCACCGGGTGGCCTTGGTTGATGGCGTTTTCCACTGGCCACCAATCGGCTTTAGCTACGGCATTACCACCACCGGGAGACGTCAATGCGCACAGCCCTAGATAATGCAGGGCGCTGGCGTCTTTTTCCCCTTCGGTGATCAAGATACCGTCGGCTGCCCACTCCAAGGTATGCAGACCGTACAGCGGGCGTGGTTCCTCCGCAGCGCCGGGGTCGAATCGGTTAGGCTTTCCGTTGGGGCGGAAATAGGGGATAATTTGTTTGCGAGTTTTATTTTGATAGCGGGCTACCCATCCGAACGATGGGTGGCCTTTTTTTTGCGCCTGATATTCCCAAGCATGTGAGTATTGGTAGCGTCGCCCGGTGTCGGGGTCTCGCCACGTTTTGGGGATCCAGTCCGGTTTCATGGTGTTCTCCTTGCCAAATAACGCACGGCCAAGTCATCAATGGCGTCTTTGAATTCCAAGCCGTGCAGGGTTTGATGAAAAGCGATAATGTCTCCGCCTTTGGCGCCACAGGCGAAACAGGTAAACGCGCCGGTCTCCCAGTGGATGCGGAAGTTGCCGGTGTGTTGATCGGCGTGGAAGGGACAGAGCCCCCCGTTGATCCAACCGGCCCGCTTGGGCGCGGGCAGGGTCGGTAGCACGGTGGGGTAGTAAGCCGCAGCCGGTAACGCAGCTTTGAGCACGTCCGGGCTTAACCGGCTCATGAGGGGTTTTCCTCTGGCGCCGGCGAAGTGTGACCGGTGACGGTTGGCTGGCGCCGGGCCTTGGGGAAGTAGAAAACATCCTTGTTGCCGGCAGCAATTTCGTTGATGTAATGCGCCTGATAACGGTCTACCCAAACTTCCACACGAATCAACCCGGTTTGTTTGCGCTTGGCTCTGAAGCGACGTTGACGTTCAGCCGCAGTGCTCATGGCCGGTTCTCCGGTTCGGAGTTGGTTTCCTGGGGTTCCGTTATGGAACCTTGGGAATCAGAAATGGAACCGGCGTGCTCCCGGCCTTCTGTCCATGGACCGTGTTCGACCAGGGCCATGCTGTCTTTGATCTCCATCCGGAGGGACAGCAAGGCACCCTGCAAGGTGTCGATTGCGTCGGGATGGCTGGCGAGATAGACGCCGTCTTGAATGTTCTCAACAAAGCGTTCAGCAAGCTGAACCACGCTATTGGCGCGGTAGAGACTCCACCACAAGGCATCAAGACCGGTCGCTCCGCAGTAAAGAAAGCGGTGTTCGAATAAGCGTGCAGTTAGAACGGGATCGACGGAAAAGGGTTTAGTCGGCATGAGAGGATTCCTTCTTGTTTCAGTGAAAGGCACCATCAATTGATGGGTGCCAGGAGGTCACTACCGCAAGAAGACGGCGGGCATATTTCCCTTACGGGTGTTGTATTAGCCCACTCCCGGCATAACAAACCGGTACAGGGTGCCTTTTCTAAACGACAGGCACAAAAAAACCGCAATCTTTCGGGGCGGGGAACCGCTTCTTGAGGTGTAGTGAGCACCTTGTATTCAGCATAGTCCCCACGGTCCACGGCTGTCAACGGCAGGGACATAAGCGAAGTGCTCTAAAATCCGATCAGGATTGCGTGATCGGTTCGAATTGCTCGGGTTCGAGCGGCAGTTGCTCACCGACCGAATGCGCCTGTTGCCCACACAGCGAGCGCAAATGAGCCTCTTGAGCCTGTGCCGCGTGAGTTCTCTCCTTGACTTGGCGATACTGAGCACTGGCTTCGGCCTGTTCAGCCGGGTTGGTTGCTTGCACTCTGGCAGTATCGATAGCCTTCAGGTGGCGCTCCCAAAGTATTTTGTCGAGAAAAGCGCGTCCCCATTGCACGGCCGCGGCGTCGAGTGCTTCCAGGGCGTTAGTCGTCGTTGGCACAATTCATTTCCTCAATGAGTTGTTGTTGAAGTTGCGCACGGCGCTCGGGCGGTAAGGTGTCGACCTCGCCAGCAAAGAAGTTGCCGACAAAGCGCCGAAACCCTTCATTACCTTGACCGGCTAGGCAGTGAGCGGTGAATGCCATTTCCAGTGTCTGGTCAACGTCGGGTGAAAGAGTCGCCAGCATTT
>JAZBPA010000115.1:0-3970 GCA_036351435.1 Candidatus Competibacteraceae bacterium | reverse complement strand
GAAGATACCACCCATGGCCAACAGGAGCTGAGCTTTTATAATCACCATTACGGCAACCACTGTTATTTGCCGCTGTTTTTGTTCGAAGGGCTGTCGGGCAAGTTCATCACCGCTGCCCTGCGCCCGGGCAAACGGCCCACCGGGGTAGAGAATGCCGCCATCATCCAGCGTGTATTGAAGCGCCTGCGCGCGGCGTGGCCTGAGACGGTGATCCTGCTGCGTGGCGATAGTCATTTTGCCAACCCGGAGTTGATGCAGTTGGCCCGTGATGATCCGCGGGTCGAGTTCCTGTTTGGGCTCAGCGGCAATGCCGTGCTCTCGCGCCTGGCTACCCCGTTGCTGGCCGCTACCCGCCGCCAACACGAGCGCCGTTGCACCAATGCCCAGCGCTGCCAAAGCCCGGTACCGACCAGCACGCGGACCTATCATGAGCTCGACTACGCCGCCGGGAGTTGGTCGAACCCCTGGCGGGTTATCCTCAAAGCCGAGGTCATGGCCCTCGGCGATAACCCCCGCTATGTGGTCACCTCCCTCGACCTACCCACGCCCGAATGCCTCTACCGCCAACTCTACTGTGCCCGAGGCCAGGATGAGAATTACATCAAAATGATCAAGAACGACCTGGCCAGTGATCGAACCTCCGACCACCGCTTCCTGGCCAATCACCTGCGCCTGTTCTTCTCCTGCGCAGCTTATGTCCTGCACCACACGCTGCGCACCGAAGTACTGGTCCATACCGAGTTGGCGCGGGCTCAGCCCGCAACGGTCATCTTAAAACTGTTCAAGCTGGCGGTGCGGGTGGTCCAATACAAAGACCGCATCAAGCTCCACCTCCCCACCTCCTGTCCAGTCAAACCGCTCCTGGCCACGGTGACTGAAATTCTCTACCAAACCCGCCCGGCGCCCTGCAACACCTCTTGATCGTCGCCCGCACCCAACTTGCGCCGCAGTAGTCTCTGCTGGAGAAGGCGCGCCCCTACCCGCTACCCGTTAATCTGCACCGATCTGGGCTGGAACGGCTGTCTAACGGCACTGTTTCGGCGACTTCTTAGCCCTCCAAGGCCGGTCGTTCTGAATCAATCTGGTTATCGCACCCGTCCACAGCAATCCTGCTGGGTCCCTTGCTTGGTTTATGAAACAATCGGGCTAGTAATAAATAGTTGTCCTTCGGCGGCTCTAGCAATCTTCCACACCATTCTGGACATGTATGGCATAAGACGGCCACTCACCATCCGCATAAACTCGAATCGCAACGAATCCTTCATCACAATGCGGTTATTGCTTAGCGATTCCCTTGTCTCAGGATGCTTTATTAGCTCCAGAGTTATAGCATTGCGAGCCAACTCCTTAGCCATTTCAGCTTGCCGCGGCACACGGAGTCGCTGGAACTCAATGTAAGTTAGGATGTTGGCGGAATCGTCATCAGTGATGAACTCAGGTGATGTAACTAGTTTTTGCAGGGATGCGAGGCCTCTTGGTTCGGTCCATTGGCCGAGCCGGATTTCAAGGACGTTTTTGTCTATTCCCTCCGGCACCCAACGTTGATGGTAGTATCTATTTCTTACCATGACCTGATCTGGCTTTTGTCTCCGCCAGAATCCCGACCTCTTGCTGTAGATATTCAAAAAACCCGTGTCTGCTTCGACAAATCGGCCTAGGTAGCCCCTTGGAACGAAGTGGTGGCGCTTTGGATTACTCAAGTTGAGCACTAACGCTCAAATAAACAGCACGAGCTTGCGAGCGTCCGGCAACCGAAGGAAGCGAATTTGATGTGATTTTTAGCCAAGAAGCATTGACTCCACTATACGCTTGCCAACACTAATAACCATATCAATAGTCATATCTAGACCTTTAGACTGGAACTTGTCCTTGACTTGATTCCATACCGACTCATTCCGAATTGAATCCAGTAGATCATGTCCTTTTGGCGTGAGCCTACGAGCAATTGCTGAAGCTATCAGGTTGTCACCAGTCGATGTTTTGAGAATATTTGCTTCAATACAGCCTGCATCGCTTAGCAACCGCATATTGTATGCAACATCTTGTTCTTCAAGATCATCAAAATCCCCCATCCTTACAATGGAGTTGGGAGTGCTGGATTCTTCGAGACGGACGAGAATTGCCCGAATTATTTCCCAATCTCTAGTCATGATGTGATTCCTTTAATTTGCCTAACGGGGCTGGCACGAAGCGTCCGGAATTAAGTGATTCCGTATTCCGCAATCGATCAACTAGGGAAACTAGCGCACATGCTAACGTCAGGCCGCTTTTGGCCGATAGCGGTCAGTCGCTATCGAGTATCCAGTTTTCCTATTCATATGTTGACCACCTGCCCGACGAAAATTCAAGATGTTGGGCAAGATACCGTCCTAAATCTTGCATTTTAGAACCGATACTGAGTGTTTGGACTATGTAGCCTCTGACTGTGCGGCTAGTGGTAGGGGTACCTGCTCGAAAAGTTCCGCCAGGCGCCGTGCTGAAGGACAGTCTATTTTCGCCAAAAACGGCCAAATCTGTTTGGGGTTTTTCTCAATATGTCGAAATTACGCTCATGCACGTCTAATCTAATCGCGTTGAACGCCTATTCAGCTTAGCAGCCGTGCTGAGAGGATAAACACTGGTGATGATCGGCCAGTGCAGCAATAATCCGACAATCAATGATCTGCCGATTGCCGTTGCATTGCGCGATCATGCGCTGAAACTCATCCCGTAACGCATTCAATTGCGCAATTCTGTTTTCGACTTCAACCAAATGACGTTGAGTAATATTCGTGACTGCTTCGCACGATTGTTCGGGACGATCGACTAAGCCGAGCAGTTCACGAACCTCGTCTTGCGAGAACCCCAGATCGCGGGCATGCCGAATAAATCGTAGCCGGTGGAGTTGTGCTGGCCCATAGGTGCGCTGGTTGCCCGTTGAACGCGCCGGTTCCGGCATCAGGCCGACTTGCTCATAGTAGCGAATCGTCTGCACCTTGCAGCCCGTCTCGCGGGCAAGATAACCAATCGAAAAAACAGCCTCGGAATTCATAACCGCTTGACCCTCTAGTAACTAGAGCTTGTATATTAACCTATCAAGCGGATGGCCTGCTGTATACCTGCGCCGAATTAACGGTGTGTGCCCGATACACGAACCTATCCTGAGGTAATTATGGCGGGATGTAGCTGCAACACCACCACCTTCACCGGGTTATCAACCGGCTACCGACGGGTGCTTTGGCTCGTCATCGGTCTCAACGCGATGATGTTCCTGATCGAGGTAGTGACCGGCATGATGGCCGAGTCCATGGCGTTGCAGGCAGATGCGCTGGATTTTCTCGGCGATACGATGACCTACACCCTAACCCTGTGGGTCATCGGAAGGCCGCAGCACTGGCGTGCAACGGCGGCGCTGGTTAAAGGGTTCAGCCTAGCCGCGATGGGACTCGGGGTGCTCGGCTTGACGCTCTATCAGGTGCTGGTACTGGGGGTGCCCAATGAGTTCATGATGGGCACAGTGGGCCTGATCGCGTTTGCCGTAAATCTGACCAGTGCGCTGTTACTGTTGCGTTATCGTGACGGCGACGCCAATGTGCGTTCAGTGTGGCTGTGTAGCCGCAACGATGCGATTGGCAACTTGGCGGTAGTCTTGGCAGCCGTTGGGGTGTTCGCAACACAAACGCCGTGGCCAGACCTGCTGGTCGCCGCCATCATGGCCAGCCTGTTTCTGCATTCTGCGGCGCTCATTATTCGCCAAGCACTTGATGAGCTTCGCGATCTGCGCCGGACCCCGGCAAGCAAACCCCTTCGGAACGAGGCGTGATATGCGCAAGACACCGCTGATCGGTTTTTCAACGCTGTTGAGTAGTCAAGCCATCGCCCAACAAACGGGGCCAAACTACGGACCGGGTATGATGTGGGATGGCTGGTGGTTCGGCATGATGATGGGACCGCTGCTGATGATTGTATTTGTTGCTGCGGTGGTGGTGCT
>JAZBPA010000114.1:0-4735 GCA_036351435.1 Candidatus Competibacteraceae bacterium | reverse complement strand
TGAAAAAGCTCGGCAAAATTTCACTAAGTTCATAATTGTTAAAGAAAAATATTCGCGAAAAGTTCTGCAAGAATATCTTTGTATTTCATTGGGTTAACCTATCTCCGGGAAGTGCTGTCAGGTTCTTGTGGAATCGCACTTCTATTATCAAAAAATCGATTACACTCATGTTTTGACATATGTTGTAATTTTCTTATCGTGAGAGGCTGAGAATAGCTATGAGCATTCATTGGCAAGATTATATTGAAAGTACTCCCGCTATACTGCGTGGTAAACCTCGTATTAAACAAACTCGTATTCCGGTTAGTTTGATACTTGGCTATCTAGCTGAAGGCTATACAGCAGAACTGGTGATAGCAGAACTTCCCGACCTCAAAGAGCAGCAGATCGCTGCCTGCCTGGATTACGCCAGAGAACTTGCCAAATTTGAAGTCAGCGCCGGATGAGTCAGTAGCAAGCGTGTCATTACCCCGGATTCCGCTTTGCTCCATCCAGGCTACGCTTGCTGTACCATGCTAATTAATCCCTATTTTGATAGGTGGGTTACAAGCTATGAGCACTGAAGTCGTAGATCAACACATCGTTACTAAGCCCGGAATTGCTGGGGGTAAACCACATATCATTGGCCATCGTATTACTGTTCAGAATATTGTAATTTGGCACGAACGCATGGGTAAAAGTGCCGATGAGATTAGTGCTGAATACGACTTGAAGCTTTCGGAAGTTTATGCGGCTCTAGCCTATTACTTTGATCATCGAGAGGAAGTCGACCGGGATATTGAGGAAAGTGAGGAATTCGTTGCCTCACTTCGTAAAACTACTCCTTCGATCTTGCAGAAAAAGCTAGCTTCAATGCGCCGTGAGTAAAGTCCGTTATTATATGGATGAGCATGTAGCAAAAGCCGTGATACGCGGTTTAAGGCAAAGAGGGGTTGATGTTTTGACGACGCCCGAAGCATCAAAACTGCATGCGACTGACGAAGAGCATCTGGCGTTTGCGTTGTCGGAACGAAGGGTTATTTTTACTCAAGACAACGATTTTCTGAAGTTAGCAGCATCAGGCCAACCGCATGCCGGCATCGTCTACGCGTCTCAGCACAGCCCAATAGGCCACATCATTCAAGGCTTGATGTTGATTTACCAAATTCTGGATGCTGAGGAGATGGTCGGTAACATTGAGTATTTATAGGCGAAGACGTGCTGGCCAGCCCAATACCTGAAAAAAACCGCTAACGGTGGCGTTAGATCGGAAAACAAATCGTATGATCGAGATGATACGCTGTCATCATGAAGACCACCATCTCACTTCCTGACGACCTATTCGAGGTTGCCGACCGACTGGCTACCCGGCTTGGACGGTCCCGCAGCGAACTATATGCCACGGCTGTAGCGGAGTACCCGGAAAAACAACGGTTTCAGGGAGTTACCGAACGTCTAGACGCGGTGTATGAAACCCAGCCAGAAGATTCTCAGCTGGACCCCGTTCTCGATGCGCTACAACTGCAAGCTCTTCCACGAGAGAAGTGGTAGTGCCGATAGGAGAAGTAAGGCCATCAAGGAATCAAAGAAATGAAAGAGAGCGCACGCTATGCGAAAATTGTTGAGTGGTCAGATGACGATCAATGCTATATCGGTAGTTGTCCCGGCCTCATCTTCGGTGGATGTCACGGTAACGATGAGCAACTGGTGTTTGCCGAATTATGTGAGATCGTCGATGAAGCTATCGAACTGTATAAGCATGATGGGAAACCCTTGCCACCATCCACGTCCAGTAAGGACTACGCAAACAAGATGTTGGATATTGCCTAACCAACACGTGCACCAAAGGCCGGCTTCTTTGCGTCGGTAAAGCAAGGCATGAGCTTTTCTTCGTCCTGCCAGCTGTATTGGAAAATGAGCAATCTCCTCTAAGAATCCCTTATCCGTGAGCCTGAAGCCACAACACTTGATCTCCTCCCTTACCTGACAGAAAGAAATGAGTACGGAAAAAACCCCATATACAGCGCCAGTTAGCACATTGTTAACCTATGGAGACGCACGAAGCGTACCTGATTGGAACCAGTATCTGACGCTTGGATTCACACGGGAACACATTCCTGAACTCATCAGGATGTTGAAGGACGACGATCTTCAGTATGCGGATTCAACCAGTGATGAGGTGTGGGCTCCCCTGCATGCATGGCGTATTTTAGGTCAGCTCCAGGCTGTTGAAGCCATTCCTGCCTTGCTTGAGCAATTTGATAAAGATTGTGATGATTGGGTAAGTGGAGAGTTTCCTAAAGTGTTTGCGCTGATTGGCCCTCCGGCCATTGCTGCGTTACGCACCTATCTTGCCGATTCGCAGAATCCGTTTTATGCACGAGCCTGCGCGGCCGATAGCTTGAGCCACATTGGGAACGCCCATCCAGACGCCCGTCAAGACTGTATCAATGGTCTAGAAGTCCAATTGCAACAATATCGCCACAATGATCGATCCTTTAACGGATTTCTCGTGTGTTATCTCCTTGATCTGAGGGCAGTCGAGGCGCTCCCTATCATCCAAGAGGCCTATCGGAATGATTGTGTTGATCTGAGCATTACTGGTGATTGTGAAGACGCCGAAATTAGGTTAGGCATCAGAGAGATGCGGACCACTCCGCGGCCACGCTTCAACTTGTTTGGACTTTCGGGACTATCTGGGCGGCTTAATACCACTCGTCAAAGCAAAAAGCAAAAGATTGGGCGGAATGATCCCTGTCCATGCGGTAGTGGCAAGAAATACAAAAAATGTTGCTTGAATGCTTGATGAAATAGGGAGACGTTAGAAACACGCTACAGACCGACGCTTTGATTGTATGCTACCGCCCCTGGATAATCTCGTTAGATCAAGATACTGCCACAACAATAATGGCGTAGAATCAATGCCAATATGAGATTGTAAATCCTGTGCTGGAGTTGCAATTAATGGTCGTTGGAAAATACGTGATGCATGGTGGTGTGCAAGGCCGTGATCGCCTCCGCCTGCTCTCCGATGTGATGGGTCCGTACACTCGCACGCTTCTTAATGATGTGGGTATAGCCTCCGGCGCAATATGCCTCGACCTTGGCTGTGGTGGCGGCGATGTGACCTTCGAGCTTGCGCGAGCCGTCGGACCAACAGGCCGAGTAGTCAGCGTTGATCTTGACGAGATTAAGCTCAACCTCGCTCGTCAGGAAAGCCAAAAAATGGGGCTTACTAATATCACGTTCGAGACGCGAGACGTCACTACCTGGGAACCCGAAGAATCGTTCGATGCCATTTACGCGCGATTTCTGCTGACCCACCTTGCTAATCCAGAAAAAGTGGTCGCGGTTATGCGCCGCTGCCTGCGTCCAAACGGTGTAATGATTACGGAAGATATTGACTTTCGAGGGCATTTTGCTGAGCCGGAATGCCCTGCTCTTCAGCGATACATTGAGTTTTACACCAAGTCAGTACAACTCCGTGGGGCTGATCCCAACATCGGCCCACGGCTTCCGGGACTACTTCGCAACACCGGGCTCGAAGGCGTTCAAATGAATCTGTTCCACCCCGCCACGCTTCAGGGCGGCATTAAACTTTTGACTTGTGTCACTCTGGAAAATATCGCCGAAACGATACTGGCAGATGGCCTCACAACCGAACGTGAACTTAAAGAGACGATTAAAGAACTCTACGAATTCGCCCGTGATCCGCACACCGTGCATGGCGGACCGCGTGTTTTTCAGGCTTGGGGCCGTAACATCTCACATAGTGCTCAATAAACATAGGAAACTTAGGGGCATGAAGTCGTCGTAGGACAATGTAAGCACCCTCTACGACAGATTGCGAGCTAACCCCCTCGCGCATCCAGTAAAGTGTAAATTAAAGTGGGCAAGTGCCATTGAGTGAATGAAAAGTAAAGAGGCCGAACAAGGTGCTCAACGTTGACGTCTTTACTCCTCGCGCAATTCCCTGGGCAAGGCGAATATGACATTTTCTTCTCTGCCACGATTCTCCACGACCTCATCTGCGCCCAAATCCCGCAGGCGTCCTACCACTTGCTGTACCAACACCTCTGGGGCTGATGCGCCGGCGGTTACTCCTACCGCTGTTTTCTCTTCCAACCAGTGCGGTTCGATATTTTCTGGGCCATCAATGAGATAAGCCGTTACGCCTTCTTTTTCTGCTAGTTCACGCAGGCGGTTGGAGTTTGAGCTATTGCGTGAACCGACTACTAAAACCACTTGGCTGTGCTGCGCGAGTTCTCTAACTGCATCCTGACGGTTTTGAGTGGCATAGCAAATGTCATCCTTGCGTGGTCCCTGGATAGCCGGGAACCGTTGTCGTAGTGCGTCGATAATACGGGCGGTATCGTCCATGGATAACGTTGTTTGTGTAGAGTAGGCCAAATCATCAGGGTTATTGATGGCCAAACGCTGAACATCTTCAACCGTTTCCACCAAGTACATCCTTCCACCGTGGCTTTCGTCATATTGACCCATCGTACCTTCCACTTCGGGATGGCCGGTATGACCGATGAGTATCACTTCACGACCGGCCCGGCTGTGTCGGGCAACTTCCATATGCACCTTAGTGACCAGTGGGCAGGTCGCATCGAACACTTTTAAGCCCCGTTGTTCCGCATCCTGACGAACCGACTGAGGAACCCCATGAGCACTGAAAATGACTGTTGCACCGTCGGGTACTTCATGCAGTTCTTCAACAAAAACAGCGCCTCGGGCACGCAAATCATCC
>JAZBPA010000113.1:0-3212 GCA_036351435.1 Candidatus Competibacteraceae bacterium | reverse complement strand
CCGTTTTCCTGGCTGATCACGACGGCCATCTCCACCTTGCGCAGGTAATCAAGGATTCGCTTTAGGCGGGCAGTCTGCAATTCATCCCTGGATTGGTTGATTTTGCCGCGCAGCGTCTTGATTTCCTCTTTCCAGAGTCGCTGGACTTTGTCATACATTTTTACCGCAGTGAACTTATCCACAGCGATGACCATACCCTTGCCGAGATAGCCCCGGCGGGGGAAGTGGTAGACGATGTCTTTGGCGATGGTTTCCAAGCGGTCGTCGCGTTTGATGACTTCCAGTTCGCTGGCGAATTGCCGCTCCAGTTTCGTTTGTTGCAGCTCGTCCAGGTTTTCGTCTTCAAGGATTTCGTAGAACTCCTCGCTCAGATCATCATTCTGGTTCAACACTTCAGGGACACGCTTTTTGTAGTACAGCGGGACGGTAGCCCCATCATTCATCGACTGGCTGAAGTTATATTCCGAAACGTAATCACCGAACCATTCGTTGGTCTTGCGCTCCCGCCCGAGTAGCGGCGTGCCGGTGAAAGCGAGGTATTGTGCATTGGGGAGTCCCGCCCGCATGTTCTCGGCAAGTGACTGGTATTGGGTACGGTGGGCTTCATCGACAATGACGATGATGTCGTCGCGCGCGGACAGCAGCGGGTATTGCTTGCCTTTCGGCCAGCGGAATTTCTGGATCAAGGTGAAAACCAGACGTTTGTTCTGGCCGAGGAACAGGCGCATCTGCTCGCTGTTCTTCGGCTGGGCGGCATCGGCTTTGCGGACGGTGCCGGTGTTGAGGAAGTTGCGGTAGATCTGTCCGTCGAGGTCTTCCCGGTCGGTGATAACAACGAAGGTATAGTTGCCTGGGCATTTGCGGAAGATTTTCCGGGCGTAAAAGATCATTGAGAAGCTTTTGCCCGAGCCTTGGGTATGCCAGAAAACCCCGAGCTTGCCGGCGTATTCCTCGCGGCGGAGAAACGTGTCGTAGCCTTTATTGACGCCAATGAATTGGTGGTTCTGGGCGATGATCTTCTGGGTGTCTTTGTGATAAAGGATGAAGTTCTCGATATAGTCGAGCAGCTTGTCCTTGGGGCAGAGTCCGGCAAGGAACCGTTCGGCGCTGGTGCCCTCGGCAGCGATTTGTTCGCGTTTGATTTTTTCCTTTTCGTCGTCCGGGCGGAGCCAGTGGAAGAAATGCTCCCATTCGGCGGTCAGGCTGCCAATGCGGGTTTCGATGGCGTTGGAGAAGACGCAGAAGGCATTGGTCAGGAACAGTTGCGGAATGTCCGCCTTGTAGTTAATGAAGTTATCGTCGTAAGCGGTTTTGAGTTTGACGTTGGAATTCTTCAGCTCGATGAAGACCAGCGGCAGGCCGTTGACGTAGAGCAGAATATCCGGGCGGCGGTAGCGACGCTCGCCCTGAATCCAGAGTTGAATAACGGCGAGGAACTGGTTGGCTTTGGGATTACCAAAATCGATGATTTTGACTCGTTCTTTGCGGTTGCGGCCTCGGGCGTCTTTGAATTCGACCCGCACGCCGTCGCGGATTAGGCTGTCCACTTCGCGGTTGGCGGCGATGGAGGACATGGCTTGACGTTTGTCGCAAAGCTGCTTGAGCGCATCGTCGATGGCAGCTTCGGGGAGTTGGGGATTCAGGCCGATGACCGCCTTGCGCAGCCGGTCGTGGAGGATAACCTCGCGTTTATCGGTGCGGCCCGAGCCGTCTTTGAGGTCTTCCGGGTTGGTGGTGAAGCAAATCAGCGCATCGTAGCCGTACAGATGCTGCAACCGTTGCAGCATGGCCTGTTCGATGTCGTCCTCGGAGAGGAAATTAGGCATGGCCTAGAGTTCCCAGAGTTTGGAAATCGGCACGGCAAGAAAGCGGTCATCCCCCAAGCGAAAAGTACTTTCACCGGTGTGGAGAACGATCCCGGACCGGAAATCCTTGCCAGTTTGTTCAGCCAATCGTTGCAGTCCTTTGGTGTCGCTTCTACTGACGGAACGGGACGCTTTAACCTCTACACCCCATATAGCGGCACCACGGGTGATCACGCAATCAACCTCAACCTGATCCCGGTCGCGATAGTGCCAAAATCTCAGCCCTGAATCCGTCCACGCACCCTGCGCGACCAGTTGTCGAACAACAAAGGACTCCAACACTTTGCCAAAATCAGTTCTTCGCGTGTTCCACTCCTCGGGTTGCAGTTCTATCAGAGTAGCGGCTAGACCGCAGTCGAGCAGGTGGGTTTTGGGACTCTTGACGAGCCGCTTCCCCCGGTTGCGATGCCAGGCTGGCAACAGACGGATTAGGAACAGTTTTTCAAGGATGTCGAGGTAATGATTGATAGTATCCCGATCCAAGCTGAGATCACGGCTGAGGGCACTACGGTTCAGCAACCCTGCCGACTGATGGGCGACCGCGATCAGCAATCGTTCTAGCTGTGTGCTGTCGAGAATGCGTGCGACATCGCGAATGTCCCGCTCCATGATGGTCAGCAGGTAGTTTTTATGCCAGTCCCGGATTCTGGTATGGGACCGCTGAATTACCTCTGGATAGCCACCCATCACCAGGCGTTGCGCCAATGACAACGGTTTGGAGTCCTCTGTCGGGCGAATTTCCGGTTTAAAATTCCCCTCTAGCAGTGTTTTTAGAAACACGCCGGGAGCACGCTCCTTCTCGGATTCCGTCAGTGGATACAGGCGCAACACCTCCATGCGCCCTGCCAGCGATTCGCTGGTGCGCGGCAGTAGGAGCAGGTTAGCCGATCCGGTCAGAATAAATCGACCTGGTTCGCGCTGCCGATCCACCGAAATTTTGATGCTCCCCAGTAATTCCGGTACACGCTGAATCTCGTCGAGCGTCACCCTTACCGGAAGGGCTTTCACAAACCCGCTTGGGTCGGCGCTAGCTGTTGCGGCGAGGTCAAGGTCATCGAGATCGAAATAAGCTCGGTCAGGACGCAGTTGTTGCACCAGAGTGCTCTTACCAGACTGCCTAGGGCCAAGGATGCAAACCACTGGCGTGTCCGTAAGCGCAATCGATATAGCATGACGAAGGCCACGCTCGATGAATTCGGGCTCTTTACTCATAATATGGAAAAGTATAACGGCAAATTGCGGGTTGTGAACCAGTCAAAATGCGGATTTGATTGTCGGCAAATTGCGGGTTATTGACCAGTCAAATTGCGGATTAAATGTCCGGCAGATTGCGGGTTAATCGTGCGG
>JAZBPA010000112.1:0-3594 GCA_036351435.1 Candidatus Competibacteraceae bacterium | reverse complement strand
TGCTAACCTGCTTGCTCATGTGCTTGATACCCAAAGATTCTTGCGACGCGCACGTTTCAGTAAGCGAAGCTCAGTCAAAGGAACTGTTCTAAACGGTGTTTGGACGGGCCCACTTTCGGGAATGGCCTGCTAATTGCCATTAAATTATAGCATCCGTCGACATCAGCGGATTTTCTTGCCTCGTACCCATCATGACAGAAGTTTTATAAATACGTCACTTCTGCCCTGATTTGGCGACAAAATCCGCGCGCCGCTTTTTTAGAAAAGCGGCTATCCCTTCCCCACATTGCGGATGATCGAAACACGCTAAAAACGCAGCGCGTTCCTGCTCCAATTGGGTTTCAAAATCATTCACTCGGGCTGTGTTAAGTAATGCTTTGTTCTTCGCCAAGGCGAAACTCGGAGCGGCGGCAAGTATTTCCGCCCAGCGTAACGCTTCATGCAACGCTTGGCCCTTGGCGCAAAGCCGATTGATCAAACCTAATTGATGCAAGCGGGGAGCAAGCACCGGTTGGCCGCCGAATAAGATTTCCGCTGCGAGTTGCGGAGTCAGTGCACGGGTTAGAAAAAACGACGCGCCGCCATCCGGGCTTAACCCGACCTTGATATAGGCCATCGAAAAACGCGTGTCTTCGCTCGCCACCACTAAATCGCAAGCCAATGCTAGGGTAAACCCAGCCCCTGCAGCATCGCCTTCCACCGCCGCGATGATTGGTTTGGGGCAGGCTCTGAACTCGCGTATCCAGTCGTGAAACAACGCAATACTCTCCACTTGTACCGAGGGTTCGGTTCGGTTTCGATTGAGTCGGCCGAGATTACCGCCGCTGCAAAACACACCCTGCGCACCGGTTAGCACAATCGCCCCAACGCCGTCGTCTTGCGCGGCTTGTTGGAAAATCGCCTTACCCGCCCGATAGATGTCCGGGTGCAGGGCATTGCGGGTTGTGGGATCACTAAGCGTCAGTAATAACACTCTCCCCCAGTTTTCCATGAGTAAACGGTCTTCGGTCATTTCGGATCACGCTACAATGAAATCAATAACCCCAGTGTAGCTAAGGTCTCACCATGATCAAAGATCAGCAAACATTCGACTTGTTGTTGGATAGCGTCAACCGTTTTGTGGACAAGCGTTTGGTGCCTAACGAACGTCGAGTCACCGAAACCGATGCGATCCCCGAAGAATTGGTCCAAGAAATGCGGGATTTAGGGCTGTTCGGTCTCGCGATTCCCGAACAATACGGCGGGCTCGGTCTGACCATGGAAGAAGAAGTACGGGTACTGTTTCAATTCAGTCAAACCGCGCCTGCGTTTCGTTCGCTGATCGGAACCAACAACGGTATCGGCTCGCAAGGACTGATTCTCGACGGTACCGAGGCGCAAAAACAGCAGTACCTACCCCAACTGGCCTCAGGTGCGTTGATCGGCTCTTTTGCGTTAACTGAACCCGAAGCCGGCTCAGACGCCGCGTCGTTACGCACGACCGCCGTTCGGGATGGCGATGACTACATTCTCAATGGCACCAAACGCTATATCACCAATGCGCCCGAAGCCGGAATTTTTACCGTCATGGCGCGAACCGCACCTCCCGACCACGGAGCCAGCGGTATTTCCGCGTTTATCGTGGAAGCGAGATCACCCGGCCTGTCCCTGGGCAAAGCGGATCGCAAGATGGGGCATCGGGGTGCGCACACCTGCGATGTGATTCTGGAAGATTGCCGCATACCGGCCACGCAACTGATTGGCAATCAAGAAGGCAAGGGTTTCAAGACCGCCATGAAGGTATTGGACAAGGGACGGTTGCACATCGCCGCGGTCTGTGTCGGAGTCGCCGAACGCATGCTGCGTGATGCCTTGCGTTATGCTTTGGAACGCCGCCAATTCGGACAAGCCATCGCCGATTTTCAATTAGTACAAGCGCAACTCGCGGACAGTCAAACCGAACTCTATGCGGCCCGTTGCATGGTGTTAGATGCTGCACAAAAGCGGGATCAAGGTGAGGAGGTCGGTATGGAAGCTTCGTGTTGCAAACTGTTCGCCTCGGAAATGTGCGGCCGAGTGGCGGATCGGTCTGTGCAAATTCACGGGGGAGCGGGTTATATTGCCGATTACGACATCGAACGGTTTTATCGTGATGTACGCTTGTTTCGGCTTTACGAGGGCACCAGCCAAATTCAGCAATTACTCATCGCCCGGCATCTGATTCGTCGACACAGTGCCTGATTGGACAGTCGACGGACCGGCTAGTGTGAACCGGGCGGCGCACCGTGCAAGAGCATGAACAGCGCCACGCTGACCATCATTCCGGCGAATAGGCGTTGCAATACCGGTCCGGCCAATCGCTTAGCCAAACTGATTCCCAAACCCATTCCCAACAGTCCGCCACCAACGAACCCGGCCATCAACCCCCAATCCAGCGTTTGGCCGGCCAATAAGTGAGAAACCACCCCGGCCACGCTAATGATGGCGATAATCAGCAGCGAAGTCGCTGCCGCCTTGTGAATGGGCATGGACAAAACGAGTACCAAAGCCGGCACGATCAGAAAGCCACCGCCGACACCAAATAAGCCGGATAATAATCCGGTTGTCATGCCGGCCAAGAGCAACGCCCAAGGACGGCGAGCGGTGTCCTGTTGCGTGCTGTCTTGAGTACCTCGGCAGCTGAGGACGGTTACAAGCGGCTCGACATGGAGTACGCGAACGATACGGGTTTGGGAGGGATTACAGCGCGCCTGTTGCCATAATCGGGTGGCAACCAACAACATCAATAACGCAAAGCCACTGAGCAGCCAAACCGCCGGCATTTGCGTGCCCACCAATGCACCCAAAGGAGCCCCGCCCACGCCGGCTAATCCGAATACGGTACCGATTTGCCACTCTGCTGCTCTGCTGTGTAAATGAGTCACCGCACCGGCCAGCGCCATTGTGCCCACTGCCGCCAAAGAGACGACGACGGCCTGATGGACCGGCACAGCGAGCCCGTAAACCAGTAACGGGACGGCGAAAATCGAACCGCCGCCACCGGTCAGGCCCAATGAAAATCCCACGATGATGCCGAATAGCAGGCTCATCATGCGCCTTCAGTTGATTATCCTGAAGCGCAACAGGTCGCTTTGCAGTATCAATCTACTCCTCTACAGCCGGCTGGGTAGGCTGACCCGATTGCAACAACGGTTTTAGCAAATCCAAAGGAATCGGAAAAACCACCGTGGAATTGTTGACCCCGGCAATATCGTTCAGCGTTTGCAGATAGCGCAGCTGCAGGGCTTGAGGCTGGCGGGCGATGATATCAGCGGCCTGCAGCAAGCGTTCGGCGGCTTGGTACTCCCCCTCAGCGTTGATGATCTTGGCGCGCCGCTCGCGTTCAGCCTCGGCCTGACGGGCAATAGCACGCACCATGCTGGGGTCGATATCCACATGCTTGATTTCTACGTTCGCCACTTTAATGCCCCAAGCGTCGGTTTGCACATCCAGAATGGCCTGAATGTCCTTGTTGAGTTTCTCGCGTTCCGCCAGCATTTGATCCAACTCATGCTGACCCAGCACCGAACGCAAGGTAGTCTGGGCTAATTGACTGGTCGCGGCATAATAATCCTC
>JAZBPA010000111.1:0-2102 GCA_036351435.1 Candidatus Competibacteraceae bacterium | reverse complement strand
GCTTGAGGGAAAGCTGTTCAATTGTGCCGTCGTGATCTATCAAGGCAACGTGCTTGGGATCGTGCCGAAAACAAACATCCCGAACTACAGGGAGTTTTACGAAAAGCGCCAGTTCACATCAGCGCGAGACGCGGTCCACCGGGAAGTATCCTTCCTCGATGAGATCGTACCCTTCGGCAACGACCTCATCTTTGAAGCATGGAATGTTCCCGGATTCGCTGTCCACGTAGAAATATGTGAGGATATCTGGACACCGGTTCCCCCAAGTACATTTGGTGCTCTTGCCGGTGCAACAATACTGGCCAACCTATCCGCCAGCAATATTACCGTCGGCAAAACGGACTATCGCCGGCTTCTCTGCGCTTCTCAATCCGCCAAATGCATTTCCGCATATCTCTACTCCGGTGCCGGACCGGGCGAATCGTCGACCGACCTGGCATGGGATGGTTATGCCGCCGTCTACGAGAACAACGATCTGCTGGTCGAGAGTCAACGCTTTTCAGGAGAGGAACAACTCATTGCAGCGGATCTTGATCTTGATCGTTTAGTGCAGGAACGCATGCGGATGACCAGCTTCAATGATACGGTCAGCGATCACCGTCAGAGGTGCGCCAAGATTCGGCGGGTTTCCTTTGAATTCCAAATTCCCGAGGGTGAAATCGGTCTGATTCGAAACGTGCCTCGCTTTCCTTATGTGCCCATCAATCCAACGGTGCTGGGCGAGCGCTGCTTCGAGGTCTACAATATTCAGGTCCATAGCTTGAAGAAGCGGTTGACCGCCACCGCCATCGAAAAAATCGTAATCGGAATATCCGGGGGGCTGGATTCAACCCAGGCATTAATGGTTGCGGCAAGAACAATGGATGTCATGGGGCTGCCGAGATCAAATATCCTCGGGTATACCATGCCTGGATTTGCCACCAGCGCCACCACCCGCATAAATGCCCATAATCTCATGAAAGCGCTTGGGATAACGGCAACGGAAATCGACATTAAACCATCCTGTATGCAGATGTTTCGTGATATCGGTCATCCTTATGCAAGCGGCGAACCCCTATACGATGTGACATTCGAGAACGTGCAGGCGGGTGAACGGACATCGCACCTATTCAGGCTGGCGAACCTTAATCATGCGTTGGTACTGGGGACTGGCGATCTCAGTGAATTGGCTTTGGGCTGGACAACATACGGTGTCGGCGATCAGATGTCGCACTACAATGTCAACGCCTCTGTGCCAAAGACGCTTATACAGCATTTGATTCGTTGGGTAATCCAGGAGAAACTATTCGATTTGAATACCAACAGCCTTCTTCAGTCTATTCTGGATACAGAAATCTCGCCCGAACTCATACCGGATGAGAATGGCCCCACCGAACAGCCCGCTCAGAGAACCGAATCAATAATCGGGCCTTACGAATTGCAGGATTTCAACCTATATTTCATTTCTCGCTTTGGATTCAGGCCGAGCAAGGTGGCCTATTTGGCGCATCATGCGTGGAGCGACAGCGCCCGCGGGTTCTGGCCGGAATTCCTTCCTGAGGACAAGCGCAACGAATATGACCTCCCCACCGTCAAACACTGGTTAGATGTCTTCCTGTATCGGTTCTTCAAGATCAGTCAATTCAAACGCTCTGCCTTGCCGAACGCCCCGAAAGTCGGTTCAGGCGGGTCTTTATCACCTCGCAGTGACTGGCGGGCCCCCAGTGATTCCGAGGCGACGGTATGGCTGGAAGAATTGAGCCAAAACGTGCCGGATTCGTAAAACATCGCATATCTGTATTCCAGTTCATCATTCACCGCTTTTCGAATTTCAAGAAATTTTTCCGTGTGCCTAACGTATCACCTGATCAGACAATCGGCCACCAGTTCCCAGAGATATTTCACACTGAGATCTTCCATGTCGTAGGTTGCTTTGATGTTATTGAGCTGACCATGGCAGCTGTGGCAAGGCACCACCACCGTCCCGGCACCCGTTGCACGAATCTGTTCCATTTTACGGCGGCCATAGAAAATGCGTTCTTCGTTGTAGCCCGAGGTCAGTGCCCCGCCGCCGCCGCCGCAACAGATCTGGTTCAGCCGGTTGGGATGCAGGTCAACCCAGT
>JAZBPA010000110.1:0-2644 GCA_036351435.1 Candidatus Competibacteraceae bacterium | reverse complement strand
CGGGCCCGTTTCGCCAGGACGACGGCCGCGACCGGGCCGCCCTCCCGCTGGCACCGCCTCATTGCGCCGCGCTACCAGCCTCGCCGCCTCACATAGGGTCGCTTATACGACCTATCCACCTATCCGCGATGGGCTTCCGCTTCGCAAAACCCTTTGCTTGAGATCATACGCAACTTACGTATACTTCGATCATGAGACTGGTTTTCCTGGAGACCCCTCTATTCACCCGCCTCCTCGGCGACTATCTGACCGACGAGAGCTACCGGGAACTGCAGCATGCGTTGACGGAAAACCCGAAAATGGGCGACGTGATGCCCGGCACCGGCGGATTTCGCAAGGTCCGTTGGCAGGACGCTCGTCGTGGCAAAGGCAAGCGAGGTGGACTGAGGGTCATCTACTACTACCTCATGGCCGATCACCAGATCTGGTTCTTCACGCTCTACGATAAGGGCGAAGCCACCGATCTGACTGCCGACGAGAAGAGGCTGTTGAAGAAAGCGATTCAGGCTGAACTGGAGGTCAGGAGACAAACGTCATGAAACAAAAGCGCAAGTTGTTCGATGAACTGATGGAAGGCGTCGATGCCATGCGGCAGCAGCGCAAGGGGAAAATCACCCTACGCTCGCATAAGGTTGAGGACCTGCCCCCGCTCGAAGTGGACGCGGATCTCATTCGCGACACGCGTGAGCGTATGCACGTCTCGCGCGCTGTATTCGCCCGCCGCCTGCGCGTATCGATGCGCACCTTGGAGAACTGGGAGCAAGGGCGCGCGCGGCCCAATGCCCAGGCCGCTGCATTGATTCTGATGGTGAGAAAATTCCCCGATACCCTGGAGAAACTCAGCGAGTTAGGGCACCGGGCGGCCTGAGTACCCGACTAGATTCAGCCGAAACGATCTGGGGGTATCTCCGGGGGTATTCCCGGCCTTTAGCGTTTTAAGCTCTTGATTGATAGGGCAGTGTGACTGCCGCCGCCTCCACCAATTTTTTACTTATTTTTCATAGCCTTATACTGATTTTATAAAGCATCACATTCATACGAAACCGCCGGGTGTGATTCCGCATGCTGGAATCACGCTCCACCGCCCCAAGCGCCTGAAATCCTAGCTTTATTCGCCGCCCATCACCCCCTCCCGCTGTTCCGAGTTCATCGTAGCCTCTCGTGGTTACATAGCCCCGCTAGTCGGTGAACCTTGTTCCTGCAACAGCGAATTGGGGGTACGAATGGGGGTAAAAAACGGGCGGAGCTGAAAATACCCCCAGCGCCCCCCGGATCCATCAACATTTCCTTCGCTTGTCGCCGAAAACATTGGCTGGGAAAGGCTACGCCCAGCTCCGCTGAAACGAAATGTGCAGGTAGTTCGGCCAAAAGTGTTCCCCGGACTGGTTTTTCTGCGGATTCTGCGGAGTTAGAGAATCGGAGATAATGGCTGTCGACGATTTCAGTGGCAGCCACCGACGCAGCCTCAAACTGGTCCGCAACAACTAGGTTCAGACGCCCGACCGCTCTGACCCCTTGATCCTTTCCTGGCACATGCCATGTGCCAGGACGGTGACGATTTGGTGAAGGCTATTTGAGATACTTAAAGTTGCTTGTATCGACCCCCTTCACCGCCTCACGTTCGAGGTGATACTGCTGTTCAAGCTCATCTCTTTTTCGGGCCTCTGAAAGCCTTTGCTGCTCTATTGTAATTCGCGTCTGCCGCTCAATGGCCTCTTGCTCAGATTCACACTGCCTGAATCCGTCAGACCATCCCTGCGCATACTGCTTTTCAGCTTCGAAGCGTCTGACGTCCTTCTTGAACTGATCGAATACACTGCCTCCGGCCTGACGACCGCTATGGCATCCATCGTCGAAACCTTCCGCATAAGCAAGCGGGTAGCCTTGCTTGATCATCGTATCTTTCTGGGAAACACACCCGGTCAAGAGCAGAACGAAAAATGTCGTAACAGCAATCTTCGTAAAGCCAGAATTGTCCAATTTCTTCTCCTGTGTCGTTATGTGGTCATCCGGGATCAGCCTTTGGCGAAAAGCTTGTCCGCGATTCGCTGGTAAAGTCGTGCCAGTCCCAGCGAGACCCGCCCAAGCAAGGCGAGCGTGCAGATGACCAGCAAGGCCCGCCCGTTGAAGTTCTCCTCGACCACAGCGATCCCCGCCAGAATTAGGGCCCAAGCGAGGAAGAAGAATAACCCGACCCTTCCCCACAGACGCAACAGGCGCGATAGGCGATCCGGCTGTTCTGTCATGGTGTTGTCTCGCGGGAAATTGTCCGGTTCGTGCATTCATAGCCGGGGCTCGCGGCACCCGACAGTGGCCTAACGGGGTGGTCGCCCATAGGCATTGTCCATTTCGTCACCGAGGCGGGTAAGCCACCAAAGCATGAGCACGGCGAGTACCAGTTGCACGACGCCAGCGATCGTCATGCCAGTCACACCAAGGAGCGCGGCCGGACCGCGCAGCGCCTCCGGATCCACGCCGGCGCGTTCCGCACCGGCGAACGCGAAGATGCCAGCGAACAACATCAGCATGAATGCGAGGCTCACGAGCATCGGTATGAGCAACCACCAGCCCGGCCGTCCCGTGTCGTGCAGCCGCCGCCAGCCTGCAGCCAGCAGGGGAATGAAAAGGGCGAGTTGCCAAAGCG
>JAZBPA010000109.1:0-41989 GCA_036351435.1 Candidatus Competibacteraceae bacterium | reverse complement strand
GTAAGCCGGTACCACGGCCATTTCATCGACCAGAACTTTCAACGCCTTCTTGCCGATGCGTTTGGTGTAGTCCTTGAAGGGTTCGTTCTCTAAGCGTTCGGCTAGATACTGATCGGTGAGGCGGTCAATAAAATCCGGGATGCGCTTGGACGGCACCGCGCCGATCGTCACGCCGTAAGACCCGGCATTTTCCGACCACTGACCGCCGAGCACCACTCGGAAATGCGGCACTGTGGTGTTGCCCACTTTGCGGCTGACGCCGTAAAAACCTAAATCAGCCAGATGATGCTGGCCGCAGGCATTGAAGCAACCGCTGAGTTTAATGTGCAAATCCTTGATGGTGTCATCAATTTGATCGGCTTTGGCTGCCAAGCGCTTGCTCAGTTCCGCCGCCAAACCCCGCGACGATGCAATGCCAAGCTTACAGGTATCAGTGCCGGGGCAAGCCGTGACGTCTAACAAGGTTCCTGCACCGGCATCGCCTAGATGAATCGCCTGCAGTTCCTGATAAAGTGCGGGCAGGTCGGCCTCCGGAACCCAGCGCAATACGATGTTCTGATCTACGGTGGTGCGAACGGTGTCGCCGACATAACGGCGAGCGATGTCAGCCAATTGACGGAATTGCCAGGAGGTAATATCACCCAACGGCAATGTCACTGTGGCAACCGCATAACCCGGCTGTTTCTGTGCATAGACATTGGTCTTGCGCCAAGCCGAGAAGGCTGGATCGACCACCGTGCTATCCAGTGCTTGGGCCGGTTTGAGCGGTTGTTCCCCGTAGGCGGGGAGTTCCTGCAGATACGACGTCCAGGCCGGATCATGCGGCAGCGTTTCCCGTTCCGCCAGCACCAACTCGCGGAACTGATCAATACCGAGCTTGGCAATCAGGAACTTGATGCGCGCCCGACCCCGGTTTCTCTTTTCACCCAAACGGGCGAAGACTCGGGAAATCGCTTGGGCGAGCGGCAGAATCTCTTCTTCCGGTACGAATTCGTCGAATAGCTTGGCTTCATAAGGCACTGCGCCGAGCCCACCGCCGACATACAATTCGAAACCGCGTCGCTCGACACCATCAATAACGCGGGTACGGGCGATGTAACCCAGGTCATGCATATTGACCAGCCCGCAGGCATTTTCCTTACAGCCGGAAAAGGCGACTTTGAATTTGCGCCCGAAATCCTGCACATCGGGATGACCCAACAGGAATTGCGCACAGGCTTTAGAATAAGGCGTGACATCGAAGCTTTCGCCGTGGCAGACCCCGGCAATCGGGCAGGCGGTGACGTTGCGCACCGAATTGCCGCAGGCTTCCCGGGTGGTGATCCCGACTGCTGCAAGACGCCGCATCAAATCGGGGGTGTCCTCAATATGCAAAAAATGCAGCTGAATGTCCTGCCGAGTAGTGACGTGGCTGATGCCGTCGGAATATTCTTCGGCTAAATCGGCGAGCACATCCATTTGTTCCGGATTCAATCCGCCGAACGGAATCTTGATGCGCATCATGCCGGGCGCATCCCACAGGGTTTCCGGCCCCTTGGTCAGCTCGCCAGAAGGGAATGACAGCCGCTGATGCGCGATGCCGTCGTGGCGTTGGCCATTGTCATAGCGTTGCCCATAGACTCCGCGCCTCAGGCGGGTCTCGGCGAATAGCTTGTCTTCAATTTTTCCTTGCTGCTTCAGCTCCAGCTGGGTTTCGAACATATCGATCTCGCGAGCGAGTTCAGCAGGTATCCGATCGGCTAAGTGATCTTTCCAGGTAGGCACGTGATTTCTCCGACTGACTTGGTAACCACCGGGAGGATGAGAACAGCGGTGGTCGATGAGCTACAGCAAGTTGGTTTAAAGGTTGACTGCGAAAAATAACACTAATTGATATTCTAATTAAGTATTATTTAAGGATAAATTTATAACAGCGGGTTATTTTATGCTTTGTAAAGACATCAGCTCATCGGATCACATCCAGTATCCTGGCCCTGATGTTGCTGGACGTTCATAGACTTGGATACTCGGATGGTGTATTTTCGGGTCGTCTTGTCGCAGACCTAGGCGGGAAAATTCTCCCCCAGCCTGACAGAACATCCATTTTTCGAAAATCATCTGACCCCGGACATGATGAGAAAAAGCCTAATACTCTTGTCGATTTTGCTTGGCGCATGCGGCACAAGCTCGGACCCAATCCATGACAAACCGGGGCCGGGTTTCAGCGAAAAAACAGCGGTGGATACCTTGTATAGGCAGTTATTGATTGAGCAGGACGGCTGGCAAGTATGGGAACTGGCTAACAAAGTCGAGGTTGTTTGCATGGCTGTCAAGCCCGCTGAAGATGGCGCTCCGCCCCGTTTTGCGCAAGATCGGCGGCTTACGTTTAACCGAGACTACAAAAACATCAGCGGTGGCGCAGGTTTTTTCATGTATGTGACCGACGCCGGGGGCCTTCCTTATTACGGGTTCTACGGTCGCTATCCTTATCGCTGGTTGACCGTAGCGGAACAAAGCGGCGAGCGCGTATTAGATGTCAATAACCGTGAAACGGTCTTAGCCTGGGAAGGTTCGAATATCGATTTTCGGGTAGAGACTCAGCCTGATCAGTTCAGCACTCAAGAAGGTCATACTACCTTCGGGATCGTCGATTTTACCGCTATAACCGAAGTGCATCAGGTTATGATGGATTGTTACCAGCGGGTGGCCCGAAATTAGTGCATCATCCTTTTGTCTTGCATAACCGTTTCAAGAACACCCGCATTTCTTTAGCGGCTTGCAGATCGCCTTTTTTCTCGGCAGTTTCAATACCCTGTTCATAAGCAGCGATAGCGGCAGTAATTTCACCGGTATCGGTCAACGCTTTGCCCAATGCTTTCCAGGCTGCCGAATAAGCGGGATCGTGTTGTAGCGCGGCTTGTAAATGATGCTTGGCAGATTCGCAATCACCGGCTTGTAAGTAGGCATTACCTAACCCGAACCGCAACAAGGCGTTGTCTTGACCATCCGCCAACAACTTTTCGAATCGCTCTATCACATCCACCGTCAAACCTTTTGCGCTATGAGCATGGCCTCGTTACGAAACCCCTGCTGAAGATCACCGACTCGTCCCTCTTCCCGATAGAGAAGGATTTTGAACTCCTGAAATAACTGCAATAACTCGTTTTCTCCCAGCAGAAAAGCGGGATTGCGCGGTCCGTTTTCGGCGGCCCGGACCCGAGTGAAGGTCTGGTAATACAGCAAGCCGCCTGAACGCAACGCCGCTTGTAATGTATCTGCTAGCTCTCGTTCCAGAAAACGGCTTACGACAATCACATCGAAGCTATCAGGTGGTGGCGGTTGAGCCATTACATCGCGCACTTCTGCATGGAGTGGCAATCCGGCTTTTCGTGCAGCCTCGTCAAGCCGGGCGATAGCTACCTGAGAAATATCCCAAGCCCAAGTTTCCAGACCATGATTAGCCAATAACAGTGCATTAGCTCCCAGTCCGCAGGCCAGATCCAATGCGCTTCCCGACTCCGGCAGCAGGTAAGCATAAGAGGATAATACTTGGGCTGGTTGTTGTGCACCGATCTCAGCATGATAGCGTTGATCCCAGCGAGAGCGGGTTTCATCGTTCATGGTTGATTAGCGTTGCCAGAAAGAAGGTGCCAATAACACCAACAGGGTGAACACCTCCAGCCGCCCTAACAACATGGCGAAGCAGAGTATGCTCTTGGCAGGTGCGTTGATGTGCGCGAAATTAGCGCCAACATCGCCTAGTCCCGGACCCAGGTTATTGATGCAAGCCGCTACAGCAGAAAAAGCCGTTACCTGATCAAGGCCGGTAGCCATCAGCAGCAACAACATAACCGTAAATGCAGCGACATAAAGGGCGAAAAATCCCCAAACTGCATTGATCACCGATTCAGGTACAGCTTTTTTACCCAGCTTGACCGGCACTTGGGCGTTGGGATGGATTAATTGAAAGATCTCCCGTTTGCCTTGTTTGTAAAGCAACAAACACCGAATAACCTTCATTCCCCCACCGGTAGAACCCGCGCAAGCCCCGATGAAGCTGGTAAATAACAGCAGTACCGGTAGAAAGCCGGGCCAGGCGAAATATTCCGTCGTTGTAAAGCCGGTTGTCGTGGCAATAGAAACCACTTGGAAAATACCGTGTAATAGCGCTTCACTGCCCTCGAACGTGTGCGTGAAGTGCAGATAGACAATAGTGATCAACGCCACCATAGCGATAATGAAAGCATACGCGCGGAATTCTGCATCAGCCCAATACACCAGCGGATTGAGCGTGTGCCAGGCGATGAAGTGCAATGCGAAATTAATTCCCGACAATAGCATAAACACCACCGCGACGGCCATCACCTGGGGATCGCCGAAATGACCGATGCTGGCGTCATGAGTCGAGAACCCACCAATGGCTACGGTAGAGAACGCATGAGCTATCGCATCGAAGATGGTCATGCCCGCCAACCAGTAACAAAGTCCACAGGTCAAAGTGAAGCCGAGATAAATAAACCACAACGCCTTGGCGGTCTCGGTAATCCGTGGCGTGAGTTTGCGGTCCTTGATCGGGCCAGGCGTTTCGGCCCGGTACAACTGCATCCCGCCGACACCGAGCATGGGCAGAATTGCTACGGCTAACACGATGATGCCCATGCCACCCAACCATTGCAGTTGTTGCCGGTAAAATAGAACCGCGCGCGGGAGCTCATCTAAACCCACCAAAACCGTCGCGCCGGTGGTGGTCAAGCCGGACATTGATTCGAAAATAGCATCGGTGACCGTAACCTCGACCGAGTCGGCCAACATCAACGGCAACGCCCCAGCTAGCCCGAGCGCCGACCAGAACAATGCGACTACAATGAATCCGTCGCGAATGCGCATCTCGCGATGTACCCGACGGACCGGTATCCAGATGAGCAGCCCCGAACTCAGAGTAATGGCGAATGACAATAGAAAATCGCTGGCTTCCGTTTCGCCATAACCCAGGCCAATCATAGCCGGCGGCAATAGGGTGACGCTGAAGATCATCAACAGCATACCCAACAGACGCTGAACGACGCTAATACTCATGGGGTAACGGTCGGCAAGAAGAGGCGTTTATAAATAATTGAAGCTCACCTGGAACAGTCGTTCCACCTCATTGACCCGTCTTTTATCGACCAAAAACAAAATGACATGGTCATCGGCTTCGATCACGGTGTCGTGGTGACAGATAACCACTTCATCGCCTCGGGCAATAGCGCCGATAGTGGTACCGGGCGGCAGCTTGATTTCATCGATACGGCGCCCGACCACTTTGGAAGTGGTATGATCGCCGTGGGCCACTGCTTCGATGGCTTCAGCCGCGCCGCGCCGCAGAGAATGCACCTTAACCACATCGCCGCGCCGCACTTTAGTCAGCAAAGCGCCGATAGTGGCTTGCTGCGGCGAGATTGCCACGTCGATCACTCCTGAAGATTCCACCAGATCAACATAGGACATGCGGTTGATCAACGACATGACCTTACCGGCACCCAATCGTTTGGCCAGCATCGCCGAGAGAATGTTCACTTCGTCGTCATTGGTAATGGCGCAGAACACATCGGTGTGCTCAATATTCTCTTCTTCCAGCAGGGTTTCGTCGGCGGCATCGCCGTTGAGGACAATGGTGCGAGTCAGTTGTTCGGAAATATGTCGGGCGATGCGCGGATCGCGTTCGATGATTTTGACTTGCACTCGTCCTTCCAAAGCTTGCGCTAACCGGGTACCGATATTGCCGCCTCCGGCCAGCATGATCCGTTTGACGTTTTTATCCAGCTTACGCAGTTCGCTCATCACCGCCCGGATATTCTTGCGGGCGGCGACGAAAAACACTTCGTCGTCGGCCTGAATGACGGTGTCCCCCTCCGGCAGGATGGGACGACCTTGGCGAAAGATTGCCGCGACCCGGGCATGAATGCCGGGCATGTGCTTGGGCAGCGTATGCAGCGCATGACCGACCAAAGTACCGCCATAATAGGCTTTAACCCCGACCAGCCGCACCTTGCCATCGGCGAAATCCAAGACCTGTAACGCGCCCGGGTGTTCGATGATGTGCTGAATGTATTCCGTTACCAGCTGTTCCGGGCTGATGGGAATATCGATGCACAGAGCCTTGGGAGTGAACAACTCCTGCTGATATTGCAGATACTCGACACTGCGCACCCGGGCGATCTTGGTCGGGGTATTGAACAGCATATCGGCGATCTGACAAGCGACCATATTGACTTCATCGCTGTTGGTCAACGCGATAAGCATATCCGCATCCCTAAGACCGGCCTGCGTCAGGATTGCCGGATAAGATGCATGACCCTCGACGGTGCTAATATCCAAGCGCGCCTGCAATTCCTGCAATAGATCGCCATTGTTATCCACCACCGTCACATCATTGGCTTCGCTAGCCAAGTTGCGGGCAACGGAACTACCAACCTGGCCTGCACCCAGGATAACGATTTTCATGTCAGTGAATGATCAGTGGCGCGGTATCTTTGACTTATTCACCGTCCAGCGCTTTTTTCGGATCAATTCCCAACGCTCTGAGTTTGCGGTACAAATTGGTGCGTTCCATGCCCACCCGTTCCGCTAAACGCGCCACATTACCGTCGCAGTCCTTGAATTGCTGCAATAAATAGGAACGTTCAAATTGTTCGCGTGCCTCGCGCAACGGCAAGTCCAATGGAATACTGGTGACTTCCCGAGACTTGGCCAAAGGAGTGCTGCTGATGGCTGACTCCACTTCTTCCAGAGAGACTTCTTCCTCAATGCCAAGAATCAGTAACCGTTGCACTAAATTCTTTAATTCGCGGACGTTGCCCGGCCAAGTATAGTTACGCAGCCGGTTTTGTGCGGCCATATTAAAGTGCCGGTAGGGTAAATTCTCCTGATCGACAAAGTAATTGACGTAATAGTTAAGTAACTCCGGCACGTCTTCCACATGTTCACGCAGTGGCGGAAGCTGGATCGGTACCACATTCAGGTGATAGTACAAATCCTCGCGAAAGCGGCCCTCGGCAACTTCTTGCTCTAGATTACGGTGGGTGGCAGCCATAACCCGCACATTGACCTGCACCGATTCTTTACCACCGATCCGCAAAAACGAGCCATTTTCCAACGCACCCGCTAAACGTGACTGAGCTTCCGAATCCATGTCCGCCAATTCGTCTAAAAACAAGGTGCCACCGCTGGCCTGCTCCAGATGGCCGTAATGAATTTTCTCGCCTTGTTCTGACCCAAATAACTCCATAGTGGAATTTTCACGGGCGATAGACCCCACGCCGACGTCTACGAATGGTCCACTGCGGCGTAAACTGTGATGGTGCAAAAAACGCGCGTAGAGTTCCTTGCCGGTGCCGGGTTCACCAAAAATCAGCACCGGTGTGTCATGCTGAGCGATGCGCAGCACCTGGGCACGCAGTCGTTGAGCTGTTTCACTTTTGCCGACCGGTTCGGTTACCGAGCGCATCCGCCGCCGCAAACCGACATTTTCCCGGGCCAGCTTGTCAGCCTCCAGCGCACGTTTGACGGTTAACAACAACTTATTCATCGACAAGGGCTTTTCAATAAAGTCGTAAGCCCCCAGTCGAGTGGCTTCCACAGCCGTTTCGACGGTGCCGTGTCCAGACATCACAATGACAGGGCACGGCAAATTATCGCCTTCGCTCCACTCTTTAAGCAAGCTGATACCATCGATATCCGGCATCCAAATGTCCAGTAGAATCAGGTCGGGTCGACGAGCGCGGCGGGCTTCACGGGCGCTGTTGCCGTTATCCGCAGTCGATACATCAAAACCTTCGTCGGCCAAAATTTCCTGGACCAGTTCGCGAATATCCGGTTCGTCGTCGACGACCAGGATATGGGGTGCGCTCATCCGGCCTCCTCGGTGTTGGAAAAAGTAACAGTAGTTATAGTAGCGGGCGTCGCTGGGGAATCGACGGAAACGGCACTGATAGGCAAACGGATGGTGATGCACGCACCGCCTTCAGGAGGAGACTCTGCATTGATCACCCCACCGTGCTCCTCCACAATCCGCTTTACAATAGCTAATCCTAGCCCGCTTCCTTTGGGTTTGGTAGTCACATAAGGCTCAAAAAGTGAGCCTAACATTTGTTCGGGAAACCCAGAACCGTCATCCTGAAAGCGCAGCTCCACCGCTTTGGCATCTGCTTCACGATTCCATCGGGTGGAAATTTGCAAGCTTGAGCCTTGCCCGTCTTGAATGGCTTCAATACCGTTCTTGGTCAAATTATGCAGCAATTGGCGAAGTCGACCCTTATCAGCTTCAATTTTCGGCTGACTGGGATCAAGGGTTAACTGGATCTCCACCCCGGCCGGATAGTCGCGATACATATATAGCACATCAGAGATAAAGTCATTCAGTGCTACGGTAGTTAAGTTCAATTGCGGCGGGCGAGCATATTGGTTAAACGCATCCACCATCTCCTTCATAGCTTGCACTTGTTGGATGATGGTTTGAGTGCACCGATCCAATATACTAGCCTCATCGGCGGTCATGTTTTTCAGATACTTATGGCGGATACGTTCTGATGCCAGCTGAATAGGGGTCAACGGGTTCTTGATTTCATGCGCTAACCGCCGAGCAACTTCGGTCCACGCCGCATTGCGTTCAGCTTGGACTAAAGTCGTCACATCGTCGAAAACGATAACATGACCACCCTTTAAGCCCAACGGATCAGGCAAAGAACTACCTCGACAGGTCAGTATCTGTCGCCCGCTGGCATTAAACAAAGTCACTTCTTGTCGCCAATCGTCGCTGTCGGCCGATAGATGCGGGGTGATAGCCTCTAATAACAAATGCAACGGGCTGAGGCCCTCGTCTGCCGATGGGACGGCCCCCATAAATCCAATCAGATCCATCCCCAAGATCTGTCCGGCGGTGGCGTTGCAAGTCCGCAGTTGACCGTCTGGTTCAAGGGTGAGGACCCCGGACGATAAGCGCTCTAAAACCACTTCCAAATAAGCCCGTTGTGCTTCCAGCAACTGTTGATTGCGATCCACAGCATCGCGGGCTTCGGCTAAACTGCGGGTCATCTGATTGAATGAATCCACCAGAAAACCCAACTCATCGCTACTGGTTTGGGGTAACTGTTTGTCGTATTGGCCGATAGCGACTGCTTGGGTGCCTTCGGCCAAGTCTCGAATCGGTTGTACCAAACGATTGGCAGAATACACGGCGGCCCACAACGCCGACAGAATGCCAAGCAATAAAGCCAGCGATAAGGTCAGAATAAAACTGGCTTTCAACGGCGCACGCAGAAATAATAATTCCTGATAACTTTCAAACGCCGCTTGTACGGAGTCGGCTAACCGGCCAAAGCGGTCGGTCACTGAGAACAACGCCTGCAGAATCCATACTTCCCGCCGAGCATCCCGGGCCGGAACCCGCACGACGGCCCGAATATGGAAACCCAAACCACTGATCGGATCTAAGCCGACGTAAGTGTGGCCTTGCCGCGCCTGCAACAACACAGCATCCGGCGGTTGATTAGGGATCACTAGGGTGGCATCGGCGCTGGCGGTTGCGATGATACGACCATTTTGGCTGAACAGCGTGAGCTCATTGGCATCAGAACGATTTAATAGATCGCCCAACGTCAGTGCCGCTAGGCGAGGATCAATATTAATCAACGCATCGGCGATGCGGTCGGTTTGCCTCAGGACTTCACGCATCCGCAGATCAAGCGCCGTTTGGCTGAGTTCCAAAGCGTCTTCCAGCGATTTTTCCACCCGCACGTTGAACCAACTATCAATACCCCGCTGCAGAAACTGTACGGAGAAAACATACACCACAGTAACTGGAGCTAGCGCGATGAGCACAAACATGATCACCAATCGCAAGGTCAGCCGCGCACCGGGCGCACGAACTCGATGTTGATACCACAGCCGATATAAATTGCGGCTAATCAGCGCCAAAAAAAACAGCAGCCCCGCTGTGCTAGCCAACAACAACCCCATGTACAATCGACCGATATGCTGTGATTGTTCTGTGGCGCTACTCATCAATACTAGGGCAAGCAGCAGCAAACCGCTAAGCACCAGCATGGGCAGTAAGCCCGATCCTTGTGTCCAACGGTTTCCTATAGAGGCCATGTGTACCATTCCCCGCTTAAATACCAATCATCCGATAGATAGGCTACCAACAACAGGGGGACCGGCAGTTTTTCCAGGTCCAGAGTGGTGCGCAACCGTACGTAATATATTTCCTGTGCGTTCAATACCTTGGAATTCACTAATGGCAAGTTGTCAATGTTGCCCAGAAAATCAAAGGCTGCCGTGGCATCGGGAAAACTTTTACTGACTTCTCGGTCGAGATCGGTCACGACGTATTGCCGCGAAAGCGCATGGTAAGCCAAGGTGAAACGTTGAATGCGCGTTGTCAGCACTTCATCCCATAGCCATTCGCGTTTGCGTATCAATTCCACCTGCTGGCTGAAGGTAAGCGGCACACCGTTTTGTAAAGCTTCGAGCGGGGCTTGGCTGAGTTGATAATCTAGTTGAGCGTAAAGCCGGTATATCTCATTGTCCAGACGGGTGCTGGCGTTGACGACCTTAAAACTGGACGCCCATCCGTTTGCCGTCAGCGATAAACCGACCAGCAAACACAACCAAGCCAGACGTTTGCCGAACACAGTCGGTAGCACCATCAAATCAGCCAATCCGAACAAGGCCGACCCATCAGGACTGTTTGGCCAGGCAAGCGTAATAAAAACCATCCATCCCTAGCTCCCCGGGCAAAATTTGTCTGCCATGTGTTCGGCCCAAACCCCAGGTAGCAGTTAAAGGAATTTCCCGAGCATCTGCTTGGTTAGATAGAAAAGCGGCAATCACTTGCTCATTTTCTTGCTGCAGAATCGAGCAAGTGGCGTACAGCAATTTTCCGTTAGGCGCGAGCACCGTCCACAGCTGAGTCAATAAATTGTATTGTTGTGCAGCCAGCGCGGTTATATCAGTGATGCGACGGCGAATTTTAATATCGGGATGTCGGCGAATCACCCCAGTAGCCGAACAAGGGGTGTCCAGTAACACCCGGTCGTACTGTTGCCCATCCCACCAAATCGCCGGACTAGCGGCATCCGCCACTTTAAGTTCAGCATGCAGTCCCTGCCGAGTTAGATTATCTTGCACCTGTGCCAAGCGGGTCACGTCTTTATCTAAAGCTAGCAAAAGTGCCATCTGCGGCTGAGTTTCTAATAAATGACAGGTTTTGCCTCCCGGTGCCGCGCAGGCATCAAGTACCCGTTGGCCTGGTTTTACATCCAACAGATCAGCTGCCAACTGGGCAGCGATATCCTGCACCGCCACCGCTCCATTGGCAAAATCCGGTAAAGTCTGGGGTTCTTGAGCTTGGGTTAAGGTAATACCAACTTCACTGACGGTACTTGGCAAGGCATCAATGCCGGCTGCAGATAGACGTTCTAAATACGCTGCACGGGTAGAATGCAGGCGGTTGACTCTTAAACTGTAAGGCGGTCGAGCATTATTCGCAGCAACGACTGCTTGCCAATGCTGCGGCCAGTCTGCCTGGACGCGGCGCAGCAACCATAGCGGATGAGCGGTACGAGCAACTTCGTCCTGTTCTAGTTCCGCTAACCAAGCGTCTCGACGTCGTTGAAAATTGCGCAACACTCCGTTGATCAATCCCGTTGCCCAAGTTTTGCCTAATGCCCGAGCTGCGCTAACCACCTCAGAAACAGCGGCATGATCCGGCACCCGCAGGTAGAGCAATTGGTACAATCCCAATAGCAACAAGGCTTGAACTTCACCCTGTCCCGTTTTGAGTGGTTTTTTCAACAATCGAGTGAGCAAATACTGCAGTTGGGGGTACCAGCGTAATGCACCAAAGCAAAGCTCTTGCAATAATCCCCGATCACGGCTGCCAACTTGAGCCAAGGCCGGTGGCAACACGGCTGACAGCGAGCCGCCCTCTGCCACGACTTGATTCATAACTTGGGCGGCTTTAGCGCGCACATTGCTTTGCTTCATACCGTTCCTAACTGTTGGCCATGCAGTGAGTGGGCGTGGCTAAAATCCGCAACGGCCATAGGACGTTTGCCGGGTAACTGCACTTCGGTCAGGCGCAGTACACCCGCTCCAGTAGCAACCCCGATCCCTTCGCTATTCTCCCATACCACTGTACCTGGCGGGGCTTTAGTGACCTCGGTTAGGGCTTGAGCGCGCCAGATTCGCAAGGTCTGTAATCCCAAAGTTGTCCATGCTACCGGCTGAGGGTTGAATGCCAATACCTGCCGTTCCAAGATAAGCGCGGATTGCGCCCAATCCAGCTGAGCCTGCGCTTTATCGATTTTGCCCGCATAGGTTGCCAACGTATCGTCTTGCGGCCACGGAGACAGTTGACCGACTACTAGTTCGGGGAATAATTGCACCAAAGTTTGGGCACCCAATAGTGCCAAGCAATCCTGCAGTTGACCGGCCGTCATCCCGGGAGTTATTGAAAAGGCAGCCCGGGCTAAAACAGGACCGGTATCAAGACCCTCATCCATTTGCATGATGCTGATTCCGGATTCCGAATCACCGGCCAGTAACGCATGTTGTACCGGAGCTGCGCCTCGCCAACGCGGTAACAGGGAAGCATGCACGTTCACACAACCCAAGCGTGGAATCTGCAACACGGCAGCTGGTAACAGTAGACCGTAGGCTACAACGATTAATAGGTCCGGTTGCAACTCAGCAAGTTCTTGTTGCACCTTAGGATCGCGCAGGCTGGGCGGTTGCCGAATCATCAACCCGGTCGCCCTGGCTTTGACCGGACTAGGACGCAGCTGTCGACCCCGCCCTGCCGGACGATCAGGCTGGGTGTAGACTGCACATGGGGAATAACCTGCCGTCAATAAGGCTTCCAGCGTAGGCACAGCGAACGAGGGAGTGCCGGCAAAAACGATGCGCAGCGCACCTTGAGGATTAGACACGATAATCAGCGCGCGCGTGCTTCGCTACGAACCTGCTTCTCCATCTTCTTGCGAATGCGATTGCGCTTAAGCGGAGACAGATAATCGACGAACAGCTTGCCTTCCAAGTGATCCATTTCATGCTGGATGCATACCGACAATAACTCTTCGGCGACCATTTCATAAGGTTCGCCGTGCCGGTCCAGCGCGCTGAGGCGAATCCAGCTTGCGCGCTGCACCGGAGCATAAACACCCGGTACGGACAAACACCCTTCATCCATTTCCTGTTCTCCCGAACGCTCTAAAATGCAAGGGTTGATCAACACCAGGGGCTGATCCTTCGCTTCCGAGATATCCATGACTATGATACGTTTTTGTTCATTGACCTGTGTTGCGGCCAAACCAATGCCGGGAGCCGCATACATGGTCTCCAACATATCGTCCACCAACGTACGAATCCGCTCATCCACAGTATCTACGGGGACAGCCTGCTTACGCAACCTGGGGTCAGGAAAGTGGAGGATACTTAACTGCGCCATTTCGTTACCGCCCTTTAGTTCAAATAAGCCTAAAATAGTGTATAAGTATCGTAAATAATACAAGAAATCTTCGGCAAGCCGCTATACTTTGTGCACGGTAGCCATTTTGTTGTACGCTCGCTATTCGACAATAAGGATCCAGTACAATGATGATTAAAAAATGTACCGCAAAATCTGGCCCTTTTGTGCCGGTGCTGGCTCTGCTGCTCAGTGCCTGTGCGCAGACCCCTGATCAAGCCACATCTTCGGCAGCTACCAATGAACCGCCGCCCCCGTTAGCAATGAATCAGGCTGCGGCGGCTACTATCCCGGACAGGGCTCAGGTTCGTTTGCGCCCGGATCACCCACAAGTCTACACTGTTCAACCGGGTGATACGCTGTTGGATGTTGCTGAAGTGTTTTTGGAAACGCCTTGGCGTTGGGCCCAGCTATGGCGACCCGATCCGAGCCTGGATAACGCTAATCAGATTTATCCCGGCGATCAGATAGAATTGTACGATGAAAACGGGCAACCGGCATTACGCTTGATTCCCGCCACTGAACCGCCCATCATCAAGCTCTCACCGCAAGTGCGGATCGAGGACTTTAATCGACCGATTCCTACCGTACCACGTAGCGCTATTGAAAGCTTCGTGCTTCGCTCTATCGTGGTTAACAAAAATGAATGGGATGCCGCTCCCGTCATCGTGGGGGGTATTGATGATCGAGTCAATCTAGGTGTGGGAGAGCGTGCTTATGTACAAAGTCGCAGTGGATTTGACTACAGTCGTTACCGCGTGTTCCGCGGCGGGAGTGAACTCCGCGATCCGGTGACGGGGCAATTTCTAGGATTTGATGGGAGTTATATGGGAGACGCCGTACTGGACGGAGACGAGGAAGACAATCCTGCTACTTTTCTGTTGACTCGCTCCAGAAATGAGATAAAGCGCGGTGATCGGCTATTCCCTATGGAAGAAGAACGAAACGATGCTTTCAGTTTTACCCCACGGCCTGCCTTGCCTGATACTGATGGGCAAATCCTGGTGGTGTTGGGTGATTCTGTCAATGCGCGTCAATTTGGTAGTGTTATTGTTAACGTTGGGTTAAATGAGGGCGTCGAACCGGGTCAAATGCTGGAGGTATTCGGCCCACCGCGTGAAGCGCGTGATGTCTGGTCGGATACAGAAGCGGAACTCCCCGGCAACCGGGCCGGCATGGTGATGATTTACAAAGTCTATGACGCGGTTAGTTATGGTCTAGTGACCAATATGATCGCTCCGATTCGTGTCAACGACCGGGTTACCAGTCCTGAATCCTGAAGTATCGATTGAACGCACTGAGCTGGCCTATTGGTTGGCTCTGCTGCGTGCACCTGGTATCGGACCGGCACGCTTCTCCCGCTTATTAGTACATTTCGGCTCACCCGAGGCAGCTCTGGCTGCTGAGCGCGGCGCTTGGGCGGCTTTAAACCTGCCGGATGCGGCTTTAGACTACCTCAGTGCGCCGGATTGGCGCCGTGTCGACCAGGATCTATTGTGGTTAGAGAAACCGGGCAATAGCTTAATCAGCTTACATGATCCGGATTATCCCCCATTACTAAAACAGATTGATACGCCACCGCCGCTGCTTTTTGTGCATGGTCGCCGCGAATGCTTACATTATCCGCAAATCGCTATTGTCGGCACCCGTCATCCAACGACTTCGGGTAGAGAAAATGCCCGCCGTTTTGCTGCGCACTTGGCCGGCGCAGGTTTCACCATCACCAGTGGTATGGCCCTCGGAGTCGATGCTGAGGCACATCAGGGAGCCTTGCAAGATAAGGGATTTACGGTCGCCGTCCTAGGCACCGGCGTGGATCGCGTGTATCCAGCGCAACATCGAAAATTAGCGCACGCTATCGCCGAACACGGTGCACTGGTCTCGGAGCTCCCGCCGACCACACCGCCGTTGGCTGAACATTTCCCGCGCCGTAACCGAATCCTCAGTGGTTTGGCTCTCGGCACGCTAGTTGTAGAAGCGGCGGTCCGCAGCGGCTCGCTCATCACGGCCGGCTTAGCGACCGAACAGGGACGCGAGGTATTTGCGATTCCCGGTTCTATTCATAACGCGATGGCTAAAGGGTGCCACGGCCTGATTCGGCAAGGCGCCAAGTTGGTTGAAACTGCTGCCGATATACTGGAAGAGCTCGGTGCATTAGCTCGGGCAGCCGTGCAACTTGAAGACTCCCCTGTGACAATCGCCACTTCTGCCGCACCGGATTTAGATGCCGAATATCAACGCTTGCTAGAGGCATTGGGGAATGTGCCGACCTCGGTGGATGAGCTGGTCGCGCGTTGCGGATTGACGGCTGAGACGGTTTCCTCCATGCTGCTCATTCTGGAATTGCAAGGTTTCGTTGCCGCTGCCCCTGGTGGCCTATATTCCCGTAGCCCTTGAGGAGTACTAATGAAAGAGAACGTCCTGGACGTATTGATGTATCTGTTTCAAAACTACATGAATGATGATACGGACATTGACCCGGACCGGGAATCGATTGAGACTGAACTTTTGGAAGCCGGTTTCCCCTCTCAAGGTATTCAACAAGCCTTTGACTGGCTGGACGGGCTGCTGGCTAGTCAAGAATCGCCGGTGCGTGTGTGCCACCCAGAGCGTTCATTCCGCATTTATATGGAACAGGAAAGCGCCAGACTGGACCCCGACTGTCGGGGATTTTTGTTGTTCTTAGAACAGACCGGTGTACTAAGCCCTGAAACGCGGGAACTCATTATTGATCGGGTGATGGCATTAGCCACCGACGATATCGACCTTAACCAGCTTAAATGGATCATTCTCATGGTGTTGTTTAATCAACCGGGTCAGGAAGAAGCCTACGCCTGGATGGAGGATTTAGTGTTTGAAGATATGGCGGGCTATCTACACTAATACCTCTCCCTAACAACCCTTCACCATCAGCGCTACGCCTACATCGCAGGATTAACTGGCATCGTACCGATTAGTTGGTGATGATCATGGTCTTGCCGGTGTTATTCCGGTGGGATCACGCAAGGATTATTCCAAACCGCTAACTGTTCCGATGCATCAACGAGATGCCCCCTAGCGCTCAGCAAATTAATTAATTATGGGTAAAAATCTGGTTATCGTGGAGTCTCCGGCAAAAGCCAGAACCATCAAAAAGTATTTAGGCAAAGATTTCGAGGTGCTGGCTTCTTACGGCCATGTACGGGACTTGGTGCCACGCGAAGGAGCAGTCGATCCTGACCATGACTTTGCCATGAAATACGACACCATTGATAAAAACAGTAAGCATATAGAGGCGATTGCTAAGGCAGCGAGCAAGGCTGATGCACTGTATTTAGCGACTGACCCGGATCGAGAGGGCGAAGCGATTTCCTGGCATGTGTTTGAATTGCTGAAAGCGCGTCACCTGGTCGAAGACAAACCGGTGCAACGGGTCATATTCCATGAAATTACCCAACGCGCCATCGCAGAGGCTATGACCCATCCGCGCGGCCTATCGATGGAATTAATCAATGCGCAACAGGCTCGGCGCGCATTAGATTATTTGGTGGGTTTCAACCTATCGCCGTTACTGTGGAAAAAAATCCGCAGCGGCTTATCCGCCGGTCGGGTGCAATCCCCGGCTTTACGGATGATTGTCGAGCGTGAAGAAGAGATCGAACGCTTTGAAGTCCAGGAATACTGGACCATAGAAGCCGAGGCGACCAAACAAGGTCAACCCTTTAACGCCAAATTAACGCACTATCAGGGCGAGCGGTTAACCCAATTCAGCATTACTGAGCAGAGTGCTGCTGAGGCGATCGAAACCGCTGTGCGGACGGCGGCGCAGGGTCAGTTGCGAGTTACGAGCGTAGAGCGCAAACAACGCAAGCGCAATCCCGCCGCACCGTTCACCACCTCAACTTTGCAGCAGGAGGCGTCGCGCAAGCTGGGATCGACCACCCAACGTACTATGCGTATTGCCCAACAGCTTTATGAAGGGGTGGACATCGGCGGTGAAACTGTTGGGTTGATTACGTATATGCGCACCGACTCCGTTCACCTTGCTCAGGAGGCGATCACTGAGATTCGCACGTTGATAACCCAGCGCTATGGGGCTCACAACGTACCCAAAGCGCCCCGCCAGTTCAAGACGCGCACTAAAAACGCCCAGGAAGCCCATGAGGCGGTGCGTCCCACGTCGGTCATGCTGGCGCCGGAAACAGTGCGTGAGCACCTGAACTCGGAACAATACCGACTATATGAATTGATCTGGAAACGCACCGTGGCGTGTCAAATGATTCCTGCTACTTTAAACACAGTAGGCGTTGATCTCAGCTGCGGAACCGGCCATGTTTTTCGCGCCACTGGTTCGACCTTGGCTGATCCCGGCTTTATGGCCGTGTATCAGGAAGGGGTAGACGACAGTGCCGAAGAGAGCGATGACCGAATCTTACCCTCTATGAACGAGGGTGAACTGGTCGAGCTGCGGGCCATCCGTCCGGAACAGCATTTCACTGAACCGCCGCCGCGCTATAGCGAAGCCTCACTGGTTAAAACGTTGGAGGAGTTCGGTATCGGTCGTCCTTCAACTTATGCCAGTATTATTTCCACCTTGCTCCAACGCAATTACGCGGTGTTGGACAAACGCCGTTTCCAACCCACCGATATGGGTCGTATCGTTAATCGGTTTCTGACTCAACATTTCAGCCGTTACGTGAATTATGACTTCACCGCTCGTCTGGAAGATGAATTGGACGATGTCTCGCGCGGTGAAAAAAACTGGATCCCAGTGATGAGCGCTTTTTGGGAGCCCTTTCGCCAGCAGGTCGAGGAAAAAAGCCAAGTCTCGCGGGATGAGGTGGTCCAGGCACGGGAATTGGGCATTGATCCCAAGTCGGGCCGACCGGTCAGCGTGCGCATGGGGCGTTACGGTCCGTTTGCGCAAATCGGCACCCGTGATGACGAGGAAAAGCCTCGCTTTGCCGGATTACGCCAAGAGCAACGCATGGATAAGATTAACTTGGAAGAAGCCTTAGCGTTGTTTCAATTACCAAGGACTCTCGGTGAAACGCCGGAAGGTGAAACGGTGTCGACCAATATCGGGCGCTTCGGCCCCTATGTCCGCTACGGCAAAAGTTACGTTTCGCTCAAGGAAGATGACCCGTATACCGTCACCCTGGAAAAGGCGTTGGAACTGATTACCGAGCACAAGATCGCTGCTGCCAATAAAATTATCCAGACGTTCGATGGCTCGCCCATTCAGATTTTGCGTGGACGCTATGGTCCTTACATTACCGATGGTGAGCGCAATGCCCGTATCCCCAAAGACGCTGAGCCTGAAAAACTGACCTTGGCGGAATGCGAGGCACTGATTAAAGCGGCTCCGCCCAAGAAAAAACGCCGCACCGCGATGCGCAAAAAGGCCTCTTGATGGACCTTCGCCCCTTGCAGGAACGTCGCTTACGTCATGTCTTAGAGGCGGGAGGATTGATCGCTTATCCTACCGAGGCTGTTTTCGGCCTTGGTTGCGATCCCTACAATGAAACAGCGGTCGACCAGGTATTGACCGTTAAGCAGCGGCCCTGGAACAAGGGTTTAATTTTGATCGCTGCCGACTTCGAACAATTGACTCCCTTTGTCAACCCACTGCCCGACCCGCAGTGCGCCCAAGTGCAAGCTACCTGGCCAGGTCCAGTGACCTGGCTGTTGCCGGTGCGCCCCGAGGTGCCTTTTTGGCTGTGCGGAGCGCATGATACCCTGGCGGTGCGGGTTACCGCGCACCCCTTGGCAGCAGCGTTATGTCGCGCTTGGGGCGGAGCGTTGGTATCGACCAGCGCTAATTTCAGCGGACGGTCACCGGCGCGCACTGCTTTAGCAGTCCGTAAACAACTTGGTCGGCAGGTTGACTACATTATTCCCGGTGCCACGGGGGGGGCTCGCAAACCCACCGAAATCCGCAGCTTGGACGGACGTATCGTGCGCTCCGCTTAGACGCAGTCATGAGCGAACCTGATCTACCCGCGATACGCACTTATTTACTGAACCTGCAGGACCAAATTTGCGCTGCCCTGGAGTTGGAGGAACACGATAAGGCCTTCCAAGAAGACGCCTGGGAACGTGCTGACTCTCCCTTACAAGGCGGGGGCCGGGTGCGAATTCTGCAAGATGGCGCCGTTTTCGAACAGGCGGGTATTAATTTCTCCCATGTCTGGGCGGAACACTTACCCCCGTCGGCATCGGCTAGCCGGCCTGAACTGGCTGGGTGCAGCTTCCAAGCATTGGGCGTCTCGTTGGTTATTCATCCACGCAATCCGTATGTGCCGACTTCTCATGCCAATGTGCGGTTCTTTCTGGCAACCAAGGCCGATGCCGAACCGATTTGGTGGTTCGGCGGCGGTTTTGACCTGACGCCCTATTATGGGTTTGAGGAGGACTGCATCCACTGGCATCGCACAGCCCAATCCGCCTGCGAAACATTCGGTGGGGAAGTCTACGCCCGCTACAAGCGCTGGTGCGATGACTATTTCTTTTTGAAACATCGCAACGAGCCACGCGGGATTGGTGGGCTTTTTTTCGATGATTTGAATGAAGGGGGCTTTGACCGTTGTTTCTCCTTTATGCAAAGCGTGGGTGATCATTACCTGCCTGCTTATCTACCCATCGTAAAGCGTCGTTGCCTGATGCCCTATAGTCAGCGGGAGCGGGACTTTCAACTGTATCGACGTGGTCGTTATGTGGAATTCAATCTAGTTTATGACCGCGGTACGCTGTTCGGCCTGCAATCGGGTGGGCGAACCGAGTCTATTCTCATGTCCTTACCCCCGGCAGTGAACTGGCGCTACAACTGGCAGCCCGAACCGGGCAGTCCAGAGGCTCGACTATATGAACAGTTTTTGCACCCGCGCGATTGGTTGTCAGTACCTGTACCGTGAAGCAACCGGAAGGGTTGGCACTGCTTTGGTTCAACAAGCGTCCGGCAAAGGTGGGCGGCGAGCGGGAAGAATGAGGGGGTGAAGCGTGCTAAACCGCCAGTTGTTTTTGCTAATCATTCTGGCACTTGCCGGGTGTGCGACGAGTCTGGTAAGTTCGCCGCAGGAAGTTCGACCGAGTGGTTGTCTAGCGTTGTATGCCGCTGTCGATCGGGCGGTTGTTGAACACGGCACAAGACCTTCCTCACCCCGTTCCCTAAGGGATTTTCCTTATCTGCGTGTCAACCGTTTCTTAGCTGACTATCAGCTCACAGCGTTGGATACCGCTAAACAGCAGGCTTGGCTAGCACAGTCCACGGGACTAGACCAAGCAATACGGCAGAGGGAACTGGCCTCACTGCCGTTGTCGGTGCTGCAGGCACTCACTGACCAATATACCGGTTCTACACCCCTTGCCGATCAGCTGAATTCTTGCTCCCAAGCTTTGCGGACTCATGATCTGGCTAAACCGGAACGGTTGCAGGTGATAGAGGGACAAGCCACCGTGACGGACGACTATGTCACATTCCAACGTGTCATCGGTCTGTATCCGCTGACCGGTTTACCGGTGCGCTATGGTGTGGCGCGTTGGCATAAGAACGCACGGGAGCTATTTGCCCAGCCGTTGGAGGACATCATTGTAAAAGGCCGATTACACCGTTTTCAGCCACCGTTAGCAGAACCTGTTGTTAAAGTTGATTTCACCCGTTTGAAGCGAGACGCACTGGGTATTCCACAGTTAGGTTCGGAACAGCTTGAGGTATTATTCAATCAGCATGCCCCAGTCTGGGAAATCGATGTGACCGGCAATTTCGATCTTCCCGGCGCACCCTACTGGCAGGCAGATAACATCCCCTCTGTCGATGCGGATCAGCCGATTACTTATCGTTACCATTCATTTACCCAGTGGCAGAAAACGCCGCTCCTACAGTTAAATTACCTGATCTGGTTCGCTGAACGACCCCGGACAGGATCATTCGATATACTTGGGGGTGCACTGGATGGATTGATTTGGCGAGTCACGTTAGATGAACACGGAGAACCGCTGGTTTATGACAGCATTCACCCTTGTGGTTGCTATCATATATTTTTCCCCAGAACCGCGCTCCGGGTACGCCCACAAATGCTGGATCTGCCGGAACCGCCGCTGATTCCCCAGTTCGCACCCCGACTTTGGGAAGGAGAACGATTGGTTGTTCGGATTGAATCCGGCACCCACTACATTCAGCGGGTATACGCTGACACGCCGACCGGCACCGAATACGCTTGGCGCGATTACCATGAACTGTATGCTGTGGCGACGCCGAGTCACAATCGCCGCAGCTTGTTCAATGCAGATGGTCTGGTAACCGGCACAGAACGTTTGGAACGTTTCTTATTATGGCCTATGGGCGTACCCTCACCAGGCGCAATGCGTGAGCGCGGGCGCCATGCTACTGCTTTCGTCGGCCGCCGTCATTTTGATGACGCCAATCTATTAGATATCGTCTTCGAACCTGCACTGGCGAATAGCGCCGATAGCCGGATACAGGCGGGAGCGAAGTAAAGATGGATTTTCTGCCCATTTTCATGAACATCCGCCATCGTTCCTGTCTCGTAGTTGGAGGCGGAGCGATAGCCACCCGTAAAGTTTCCCTGTTACTACAAGCTGAAGCATCGGTTACCGTTGTCGCCCCTAACTTGGAACCAACCCTGCAAGCAGAACGGGATGCTGAACGCATTCAACACCGCCAAGCATACTTCTCCGTGTCCGACCTGGACGGACACGCGCTGGTTATCGCCGCCACCAACAATCAGGATGTCAACCGTCAGGTATCGGAACTGTGTCAAGCCCGATTAATTCCAGTCAATGTGGTCGATCAGCCCAGTTTGTGTAGTTTCATCATGCCCGCCATAGTCGACCGGGCTCCACTGACAATCGCCATTTCCAGTGGTGGGAACGCCCCGGTATTATCGCGCTTGTTGCGTGGGCGGCTGGAGTCACTGATTCCAACTGCCTATGGTCAACTAGCCCAGCTCGCAGCTGATTTCCGGGCTCGGGTTAAACAGGTGATTCCGGCTGTACAACGGCGCACTTTTTGGGAAGGTATCTTACAAGGCCCGATCTCGGAATTGATGTTATCCGGACGTAAGCAAGAAGCCTATACTCGCTTGGAAGCGCTTTTGGCCCAAGGTGCAACGGCAGACGTCGAGATGGGTGAAGTCTATTTGGTCGGCGGCGGGCCCGGCGATCCAGATTTACTTACTTTTCGGGCATTACGGCTCATGCAGCAGGCCGATGTTGTTGTGTATGACCGGCTGGTTTCCCCAGCCGTGTTAGACCTGACCCGCCGCGACGCTGAACGGATCTATGCTGGTAAGAAGCCTGGTGAACATATATTGCCGCAAACCGAAATCAATCGCTTGTTGGTTGACTTAGCAAAAGCGGGGCAACGAGTATTACGACTCAAAGGCGGCGACCCTTTTATCTTTGGTCGCGGTGGCGAAGAATTGGAAACACTGGCTCAGGCCGGTATCCCGTTTCAGGTGGTTCCAGGTATCACGGCAGCTTCCGGTTGTGCGGCTTATGCGGGTATCCCACTTACCCATCGGGATTATGCCCAGAGCTGTGTATTTGTCAGCGGCCATCGCCAAGATGGCAGCCTTTCATTGCCCTGGGAAAGCCTGCTTCATCCCGAACAGACGGTGGTGTTTTATATGGGATTGCAAAGTTTGAGCGCCATTTGCCAAGGGTTGATCAAGCGTGGCCGGTCTGCGGCTACTCCAGCCGCATTGGTGGAACAGGGCACCTTACCGAATCAGCAGGTTTATGTTGCCGATTTAGCTACAATAACCGAGCGGGCGGAAGCGGCACAGATACAACCGCCTTGTTTGCTCATCGTGGGCGAGGTGGTCAAGCTGCATGGAGCTTTGCAGTGGTTCGGGCAACACGATCTTTGAGGTAAAACAGAATGAAATTGTTTATCGGGCTGATACTGGTTTGCCTGATCGGAGCGTTTTTATCCTGGAACAAGCGCGCTGTTGAACAACCGGCTGGGGTGCTGGTATCCGATCAGCCAGTGCAGAAAAATTTACCTGAAAAACGAACGGTATTCGAGAAAGAGGGTTTTAAAATAACCCCGTTGGCAGAGTTTAAAGCCGAAGCGCGGGTACTCCTAAGAGAAGATTATTTCTGGGATGACGGCGCAGCCATCGCGCCCGTCGATCTTGCTCTAGGCTGGGGTAGAATGTCGGATAACGACGTACTGGAACATTTGGAATTCAGCCAAAGCAATCGCTTTTATTACTGGAGTACTGCAGATTTCCCCATTCCTCGCCGCGAGATCGAAACCCACAGCGCCAACATGCACATGATTCCAGCCAGTAGGACCGTCGAGAAACAACTTAAAAAAGTCCGCCAGGGGAATATTGTTCGTTTCGAGGGCTATTTAGTTGAGGTTTACGGCGAGAACGGCTGGCTCTGGCGCAGCTCGCTGACCCGAGATGATACCGGGAATGGGGCTTGTGAGTTGATTTGGGTTGAAAAGCTAGAAGTGTTTTAAACCGTTACGACTCGGAGAGATGCAAATCATGAACACAACGCGTGGCGACGATTATCCGACCCAAATCGGAGCAGAGTTGCTGAAGAATTCTGTTCTGGGAGAGGAACTGTCAGAACCACAATGCGCAGTGTTAGCACCACTTATCCAGATTCAGGGCTTGGAGCGTGGTGAATTCCTGTTGCATGAAGGTCATAAAGACCACTCTATCCATATCATTGTAAAAGGCCAACTGGAAGTAGTGAAACAGACTGGAGCCGGTGAATGGGCAATCTTGCATGTGTTGCGCGAGGGCGATATAGCCGGTGAACTAGGTTTCATTGACGGCCTGGAGCACAGCGCTGCCTTACGAGCCTTGGGAGAATGCGAGGTGCTTAGTTTGGAACGGGAAAAATTTGAGTCCGTTCTGCACACGGACCCGGAGTTGGTTTACAAAGTCATGCGGACCATTGTGCGAACAGTGCACAGCATTTTGCGCCGCATGAATGCACAATATGTAGAAATGACCAATTATATTTTTAAACAGCACGGGCGTTATTAATCACGCAGTGATAGTCGACTGCTGTTTTGCGAACTCAGGAACGATTCAATGACTGAACAAACTCCCACCGAACTGTCAACTCCAACCGCTGCTGACCACACGCAGCTCAGAGAACAAGCCCGAGCCTTGCTGGTTCGTCTCACTGAAACATATCCGACGGTTTTCTTTTCCCCCAGCGAACGTCAGATCAAACCGCTTAAGCGGCGTATTCACAAAGATCTGATCGGGATTGTTAAAGAGTGGGGGTATGATCTGAAAGTGTTGAAATACGCTCTGGGTAACTATACGCGGCAGTTAAGGTATCAACAGGCGCTATTGTATAACAAGCAACGCATCGACTTACAAGGGGAGCTAGGTGAGAGCGTCAGCGAAGCCCATAAGCAGCTGGCACGGGAACAAGTTCAACAGATCACTGCGAAGCGACGGCAAAGGCGCGACCCTCGCCCTGGAAAAACGCGCCAACCGGATAGAAAAACAGTCAGCGAACAGAAAGTCGCTGATCTCCAGCAGAAACTAAGCCGCAAGGCCACCTTGTAGTACGAGTTTATACCCATACAGCGGATTAATCGCTTTGATTTAGAAACCGTATTAAGTGGCGCCGTTCTTTCTTGTTGGGCCGCCGGGTAGGCTGAATTTGCAATTTCTGCTGCTGGGCTTGAGCTTCTCGTTGCTGACGGCTTTGTTCGGTTTCCTCATACAGAAGAACCGCTTGGCTTGCCGGACCACGCTGGTTGCTCAGTCCTTGCACCGCCACGATATATTCGTATGGGCCACGGCGGATGTTGAGCACATCTCCCATACGCACGAGGCGGGCCGGTTTAGCACGTCCTTCATTGACATGAACCTTACCCCCCTGCACAGCCTCAGCGGCCAACGAACGGGTCTTAAAAAAACGCGCCGCCCACAACCATTTATCCAATCGAACAGGCTGATCTTGCACAGCCCCTACCCCCTACCATGTCAAGAGTCTCGTAACCCAGCTCATGTTTTAAGAAGAAATCAGCTGTAGCGACCGGCCGTTAGTTATTCTTCAGGTAACACGATATTCAATTCCAGGATTTCGCATTCTCCATCCCGATCCAGATGAACCTTGACTTGATCCTGTTCAATGGCCACGTATTTGCGCACCACATCTAATAACTCTTTTTTCAACGCGGGTAAATAGTCCGGGCTTTTCCGGCGACCGCCGCGCTCATGGGCCACGATAATTTGTAAACGCTCTTTCGCGACAGAGGCCGAGCCTGGGCGGGGAGAACGAAAATAATCGAACAGCCCCATGTCCTCAATTCCCCTTAAATAAACGTTTGAAGAAGTTCTTCTTCTCGGGCGTCAAAAAGCGATGCGGCAGGTCCTCGCCCAAGAAACGACCCACCAAATCCGCATAGGCTTGGCCGGCATCGCTAGTTTCATCCAGGACGATAGGCACACCAGCATTTGAGGATTGTAAAACGCTTTGCGAATCCGGGATGACACCTAGTAAAGGGATGCTCAAAATTTCGACCACATCATCGACAGTGAGCATATCACCATTAGTGGCCCGTATTGGTGCATAGCGGCTTAATACCAAGTGCTCTTTTACCGGTTCATCACCTTGTTCGGCTCGCCGGGATTTACTCGCAAGAATACCCAGAATGCGGTCCGAATCACGTACCGAGGACACCTCCGGGTTGGTTACTATTAATGCTTCATCGGCAAAATATAACGCCATCAGGGCGCCCCGTTCGATGCCTGCCGGAGAATCGCACACGACATACTCGAAATCGTTTTGCTGTAACTCCTCAAAAATGCGCTCAACGCCTTCGTGCGACAGGGCTTCTTTATCGCGGGTCTGAGAAGCTGGCAAAATGTAAAGATTCTCGACCCGCTTATCTTTGATCAGCGCCTGATTTAGATTAGCTTCCCGATTGATTACATTAACAAAATCATACACCACGCGGCGTTCGCAACCCATGATTAGATCCAGATTGCGCAGCCCCACATCAAAGTCGATAACAGCGGTTTTGTAGCCGCGTTGGGCCAAACCTGTGGCAAAACTGGCGCTGGTCGTGGTTTTTCCGACGCCTCCCTTACCGGACGTGACAACGATAACTCTTGCCAAGCTCTATTCCTCCAAGCATCCAATGAATGGTAAAGGCCCGCTTTGTTACTTCGGTAGCGGGCTGATAATCAAGCGGTCTTCGGACAAGTACAGCTGCACAGGGGTGTCCCGATTCTCCGGTTCCAATTCTTCAATAGTCCTATAGCGCCCGGCAATCGAAACCAGCTCCGCTTCCAAATTGGTACAGAAAATCCGCGCTTCGATATCGCCTTTTACGCCGGCCAAGGCACGTCCACGCAGGGTGCCATAAACATGAATATTGCCATCTGCCAGCACCTCGGCGCCGACACTGATCGGGCCAAGTAAAATCAAATCGCCATCGGGCGCATAAACTTGTTGTCCCGAACGGATCGGTTGATGAATAATTTTATTGTGCTTGGCTACAGCGGAAACAGCTTGATCGTTTGGTTTAGGGGTTAAAGCACGGTTTTCCGGCAATACTGCAAATCCGGCACGAACGGCAGCTGTTTGTAACTGGGAAGCACCATTGCGTACACCGACCGGGACCATGCCCTGGCGGCGCAGCAAATTCCAGAGCTCGCCAAAATCAACGGTTGCGTCGGGGCTCAAGGCTTGTAAATCGACGACTACTGGGATGTTGTTGAAAAAGCCAGGCGCTTGACGAACTTTTTGCGCAAGATGATACGCAACAGCATCCCAATCCGTCCTGCGCAGGTGCATGACGGTCAGGGTAAATAAACTGCCTTTGAGTTCAAAGGGTGATGAATCTTCAGCTAGGAATCGGGTAATAGATTCAAGCGTCATGATGACCTATCGGCATGGCCTCCGCGCTCCAAAAGTAATGATTATTTTAAGGACGAACTTTATACACTCTACCTAAGCTCTGCAAGGGGAAGCTTGACATCGCGTTGGTGAATGTTCGGTTACAGGAACACCATTGATATTGGGTAATATGGCGCTGGTGTTGTTGCTCTGCAGCCCTGTTAGGCTATACTCAGAAAAAACCATGCATGCCATTCTAAAGAAAAAATCATGCGTACCCTGACTGTTTATTGCAGCCTTTTCTTGCTTTCACTATTGGCAGGTTGTGCATCTGCACCCTCTTCCAATCAACCTGTAGCCGCTATTCCCGGGAGTGGCTCCGAGCCTTCCCGCGCGACCCGACAACACATCGTCAAAATTGCCGAAAGCTTGTTGGGGGTGCCCTACAAATGGGGTGGCACGACACGAGGTGGAATGGACTGTAGCGGGGTCGTCAATTACGCCTACAATAAACTGGGTATTCCCGTACCTCGCACCGCTCATGATCTATATTTCGGCGGTCAACGCCTGGAACGAGTCAAACCGGGCGATTTATTGTTTTATAAAACGTCGCCAGGGCGCATCTCTCATGTCGGCATCTATGTGGGAGATGGCAAGATGATCCACGCGTCTACTAGCAAACGCCGGGTGATCAAGGCCAATATCAACATCCCTTACTGGCGTAAGCGCTGGGTTGGCGGGGCCACTTATCTGGCTTGCGCCGGTCACGGCTGTTAGCTACTTTAGCTGCTTCAGCGAAAAGGGCGTCCTCGGCTACCGACAACACGAGGCCATCCGCAAAGATGGCTAATGTGCCGGGTGACATGATCTGCCATGCTTCGTTGGTAGTTAGCGGTCGCGTCGCGACGATCGTCACAACGTCGTCCGGGGTCGTTTCCTGCTGAAAATCCACTTGTAGATCGGCATCCATCAAAGTGGCCTTGCCGAACGGTGCGCGCCGGGTCAGCCAACACAGCTGGGTGCTGCAATGGGCATACAGGTGATGGGAATCGCTGAGCAAAAAATTGAAGACCCCGCGTTGCCGCACTTCCTTCACTAAACCCTGCAAAAAACGCCATAACACCGGATAGGAACGGGGCGGACGGGGAAAGCGCTCGCGAATCCGACTCAACATCCAGCAGAATGCATGTTCGCTGTCGGTGGTACCTACCGGCTGATAAAAGCTCAGCGGTAAGCGCTTGATCCCCTTAAGTTGCCCATTGTGAGCGAAAACCCAGTGCCGACCCCAAAGTTCACGAGTAAATGGATGGGTGTTTTCAAGGCAAACGCTACCGCGATTGGCACGGCGGATATGACTGATGACCACCCGGCTTTTAATCGAATAGCGCTGTAACAAACTTGCGATTTCCGATTCAACGCTAGGCAAAGGATCATGAAAGGCTCGGCAGCCTCGTCCTTCATAGAAGGTGATACCCCAACCGTCTCGATGCGGGCCGGTTTTACCGCCCCGTTGGATCAATCCGGTGAAGCTGAAACAAATATCGGTGGGGACATTGGCGCTCATGCCCAGGAGTTCACACATTGCTGTGTCCCTCTGCAGGGAGCACAATTCGAATTAGGTCCAGCGTCGCGTACCTCCGACAGCGGTTCGGGTTGCGGCAATGCCGCGCTCGCGCCGCAGGTAATCCAAAAACGGGTTAGTGTACAACTCCTGCTCTAAAGTGGTCACCGGCCCATGGCCGCTATAGACTTTCAAGTGGCCTGGCAAATCCATTAACCGACGCAGACTTTCAGTGGCTAACTCAGCATCGCTCATCGGGAAATCAGTCCGCCCCACGCTGCCTGCGAAGAGCGTATCGCCGACGAAAGTAGCTTCTTCAGTGTAATAACATCCTTGACCGGGGGTATGGCCCGGCGTCGCGATAAACCGGAATTTCAATGTACCCACATTTACCTCGTCCCCATCCCGAACCTCGCGATCAATTCGTCCACAAGGGCGGTTGAACTGGTTGACGCCGAAAATCAATTCGCCTTGCTTCGGCAGCGTCTCGAACAACGTGCGCTCCATTGCAGGAAGATAGGTCACCGCTTCAGGATACTGCTGTTGTAAATCGGTCAGGCCGCCAGCATGATCGAAATGAGCGTGAGTAAGCAGTATGGCTTTTACCTGGGGAGGTGGAGCGGCAGCTGCCAAAGTTTGCGCCAGTTGTCCATCGAAGCCGGTATCAATCAGGGCAACATCGCCGCTAACGGGGTCTTCAAGGACATACGCATTGACTTGGAAGGCGCTCAGGGTAATACATTCAATCTTCATAATGTCTTGGTAAGAATATGTTGCTCTAGATCGGGGGCGTGTTGCTCAGATACCGTCCAGCCGCTCACTGACATACCAGCCCGTTTGACTGAGCCAGGATTACCGGACACGAGTGGATGCCAATCCGGCAATTCCTTCGCTTCTGCCAGCAAGCGGTAGGCGCAGGTGCTGGGCAACCAAGCGAATTGCTTGATGGTGGCCGGGGATAACTGAACACAGTCAGGCACTAATCGAAACCGCGCCACATAATTCGTACAACGACCCGTATTCAGATCCAATAAGCGACATGCCGCATTGGTATAAAACAGCTCGCCGGTTACATTGTCTTCTAATTTGTGCAGACAACATTTGCCGCAACCGTCGCAAAGCGATTCCCACTGTGCTTGGCTCATTTCAGCTAGAGATCGGGTTTGCCAGAATTTATTCATTTATGCAGAGGAATCGCGTGAGTGGCTGGAAAAAAGTTCAGGAATTGATGTAATCGCGCAAAGCTCGTGCTTCTTCAGCAGTTTCTTCGAGCTGGGCTTTGACTAAGTCGCCGATGGATATGACACCAATGATTTGATCTTCCTGAACAACCGGCATATGTCGGAACCGGCGCTGAGTCATGACAGTCAGCACTTCGGTGACCTCATCGTCCGGTTTAGCCAGAATCAAACCCGTGGTCATGCAGTCTTTGACGAGCAAGGTATCGAACGCAATCCTGCCTTCAGCGTAAAGCCGGATAATGTCTCGTTCGGTTAGAATGCCAATGGGTTCGCCGCTAGCGGAGGGTATGATCACTGAACCTACGCCATGCTGATGCATGGTGTGGATAGCCGCCATTACGCTGGCCGATTCCGCTATGGTGACGGCGTTGGAGCCCTTTTTTTCGAGTAGTTGCTTGATCTTCAACATGCGGCTGTCTCCTCGAACTGGATAACGACATTATCGGCACACTGCCGATACATCGCAACTGTCATCGTCAACCGCTTGTTGTGAAAACGTGGGCGGGTATTACCCGCCCTGATTGGGTTAGTGGGTCAATTCCAGCAGCAGATCGTTAAGCCGTTTCACAAAACTGGCGGGATCTTCCAATTGACCGCCTTCGGCCAGCAGGGCTTGGTCGAACAGGATATGAGTCCAATTGCTGAAACGTTCACCATCCGGTTCGTCCTTGAGGCGGCTGACTAAAAAATGCTCGGTATTCAATTCCAGATAAGGTTTGCTGGTTGGTACGTTTTGTCCGGCTTCTTTCATCAGCCGTTCCAGATGGGCGCTCATGGCGTATTCGTCGACCACCAAGCAGGCCGGTGAATCGGTCAGCCGTTTCGAAACCCGCACATCGCTGACTTTGTCACCCAGGGTGGTCTTGAGTCGTTCCAACAACGGCTTGTATTCTTCTTGCGCTTGCTCCTGTTCCTGTTTTTCTTCGTCGGAAGCGACTTTATCGAGATCCAACGCGCCTTTGGCAACCGATTGCAAGGATTTCTCCTGGAACTCGGTCAGATGCGACATTAACCATTCATCGACCCGCTCGGACAACAACAAGACCTCCAGGCCCTTCTTACGGAAGATTTCCAAATGGGGACTGTTTTTGGCCGCGGCGAAGCTATCGGCGGTAATGTAGTAAATCTTGTCCTGCCCTTCCTTCATCCGGTCGACATAGTCTTCCAGCGACACGGTTTGATCAGGGCTGTCGGTATGGGTGGAAGAGAAACGCAACAGCTTAGCGATGGCTTCGCGATTGGCGAAATCCTCTCCCGGTCCTTCCTTAAGTACCCGCCCGCAACTATTCCAAAACTCGGTGTACTTTTCCGGCTCGTCTTTGGCCAAGTTATCCAACAGTCCCAGCACTTTTTTGGTCGAACCGGCGCGCATACTGTCGATGACTTTGTTGTTCTGCAGAATTTCGCGCGAGACGTTCAACGGCAGGTCGTTGGAATCCAACACACCGCGCACGAAGCGCAGATAACGGGGCATCAATTGTTCGGCGTCCTCCATGATAAATACCCGGCGCACGTAGAGCTTGACACCGTGACGCTGGTTGAAATCCCACAAATCGAACGGGGCACGCTTGGGAATATACAACAGGGAGATATACTCCAAGTTGCCCTCGACCCGGTTATGGGTCCAGGCTAGCGGTTCCTCGAAATCATGGCCGACATGCTTGTAAAATTCCTTGTACTCGTCTTCGCTGATTTCGTTCTTGGCCCGTGCCCACAGCGCAGAAGCGCGGTTGACGGTTTCGTCTTCAACGGTCGGCTTACTGTCCTCGTCTTTGGCCGGTTTCTCGACCTGCATGATCACCGGCAAATTAATGTGATCGGAATATTTGGTGATGATGGAACGCAGCCGCCATTCCTCTAAGAATTCGTCTTCTTCCTCACGCAAATGCAAGGTGATTTCGGTACCCCTAGTCGGCTTTTCGGTGGTCTCCAGCGTATAATCGCCTTCGCCGCTTGATTCCCAGACCACGCCGTGTTCAGCGCCCAGTCCGGCCCGGCGAGTCTTTAAGGTGACTTTATCCGCAATGATGAAGCTGGAATAGAAACCCACCCCGAATTGGCCGATCAGATGAGCGTCTTTGGCTTGATCACCGGTGAGATTCTGTAAAAATTCGCGGGTGCCGGAACGGGCGATTACCCCGATGTTGTCGATCACTTCTTGGCGGTTCATACCGATACCGTTATCGGTGATCGTAATGGTGCGCGCTTCCTTGTCAAAAGCGACCCGAATCTTGAGATCGGGATCGCTTTCATACAGCGCATCGTCGCTGAGCGCCTCGAAACGCAGCTTGTCGCAAGCATCGGAACCGTTGGAAATCAATTCGCGTAAAAATATCTCTTTGTTGGAATACAGCGAGTTGATCATCAACCGCAGCAGTTGCTGCACCTCGGCTTGGAAGCCAAGGGTTTCCTTATGGGTATCGACAGTCATAGGTGTTCATGCTCCTGGCTGGACTAGGTAATGAGAGATACAGTGATACTTAGGTTGGGTCGACAGACGAGATTTCAAGGCGAGGAAATATGAAATATGAGCAATCAGCTACCATCCTCAGAGAAAGTTTAGGTTTCGCTGTTTCGTAGAGAGTAAATGGGCGTGGGCGGGGTTAGTCCGCCCGCTTCGAGTCATGAAGTTAAATTCGGTGCCCAGTGCAACCAGTCACGTCAACGCTGACTGTTCATTTCGGCAGCTCGGAAACAGTAACCGTAGCCGTGCAACTAGCCGTATTACCGCTTATGTCTGTAACAGTCAGGGTAACCGTATTGGGACCCAGATCGGCCCCGGTAAACTCATTAGGACTGACGCTCACCGAGTCGATGGCCACGTTGTCACTGCTGCCGTTGTCAATGACCGCCGTGGTAATCGAACCTATGCCATTCTCATCCAGAATGACTGTGTGGTCCTGACAGATCGCTTCGGGCGCCACATTGTCTTCTACCGTGACCGTAGCAGTAACAGTCGCCATGTTGCCGTTCACATCAGTTACGGTCAGAGTAACGGTATGAGCACCTAAATCCGCGCTTGTGAACGTATTCCGGTCGAGTGCCAGGCCGTCGATACCGCAGACATCGTTGCTACCGCCGTCGATATCCGCCGCAGTAATCGAAGCCGCGCCGTTGCCGTCGAGTTGTACCGTGATGTTCTGGGCGAGCGCATTCGGGGCGCTGATGTCTTCCACTGTGACAGTGGCGTCTGCGGTGGCGGTTTGCCCGCTGGTGTCGGTCGCCGTCAGGGTAACGGTATTGGCGCCAACATTGGCGCAGGTAAAGCTACTCTGGTTAATACTGAACGAGGCGATGCCAAAGTCGTCGTTGCTACCACCATCCACATTCGCTGCGGTGATGGTGGCATTGCCGCTGGCATCCAGTTGGGCGGTTAAGTTTTGGACAAAAACCATGGGTGGATCATCGACCAACTCGAATGCACCAATGTCGCAGTTGCCGTCAGCGGGTTGCGGGCGCGCTTCCCCGCGTTGGTCGGTTGTAATGCCAGTATCGTTACAGCTACCGTTGCCCCCCGGGATGACATCTAAGGCTAGGCTGCCCAACAGCAGCGCCCTAGTCTGGGTCGGACCGCCGTTATCGGCAAGGGAGTCGAGTTGCGGGTCATCCTGCTTCTCAATATTATTGCCGCCCGAATTGGGGCTAATATCGCTGCCCAGCAGGCTAAAATTAGCGCTGATCGTACCGCCGCTGAACAAATTAGGGGATCTAGGGGCGGTATTAGCGGATAGGATCGTATTGTTGAGGGTGACGTTGCTGAACGCATCCATCCCGCCACCATTTTCGCCCGCCATATTGCCCGAGACCGTGCTGTTCGTCGACGTGACCAAGAACGCATTTACCCCGCCGCCATCTCTGCCAGCCGTATTGCCGGAGACCGTGCTGTTCATCAGGGTGACGTTACCGAACGCATTTACCCCGCCGCCATCTTTGCCCGCCGAATTACCGGAAACCGTACTGTTAGTCAGCATGACGTTACCGAACGCATTCACCCCACCGCCAAAATTGCCCGATGAATTGCCGGAGACCGTGCTGTTCATCAGGGTGACGTTGCCGAATGCAAACACCCCACCACCGCTACTAGGAGTGCCAGCGTTCCCGCCAGTCAAGGTCAGATTATTAAGGGCTAAGGTGGCATTACCAGGAATGAAATTGAAAATCCGCTCTGAGCCGTCAGACTGAATGGTCACTCCACCTGTGGGGCCGGTGATGGTAAGGGGTTGTTTGATGTTGATCTGACCACTGATCGGAATAGTACCGCCATCCAGGGCCGGATCGAACAGGATGGTGTCATCGGTGCCGAAAACGCCACTAGCCGCGCAGCCACTGGTGCCAACAGTCGCTTTATTCAGCGCCACGACTGCTTCGTGTAGGGTACATTGCCCGTCGTCAGCGCCTGGGTCAGCAGTACTGTTCACGGTGATGGTGGCGGCTTGGGCGGTGCTGCCCAAGACCAGCACCAGTGCAATGCTGAGTCGGTTTCGGCGCATTGGGGGCAACAAACAAGATTCGCGGGCAGGCATGGATCGTCTCTCCTAAGTGTCTTTTTGCAAAGCAGTTATTAATCATTCGGCTAATTTAGAGATATTCCGTTGGGACATCAACTATCACGCTGGTAGTCGAGTAGGGTGGGTGGAGCAGTGCGTAACCCACCGTCAGCAGCCCTGGAAACCAATGGTGCTAGTTAATTAGCGCTCAGCATCTCCGCTAAAACCGAACGCAGGCTATAGTTACTTGTTGGTTCTTCTTCGACTGTTAACACCCTTAGCTCCGCTCTCGACTCAGTCGACTTTAATCGGCTTTGACTTGCAACCAAGATCAAGAAGACCACGTATTGAAGTGAAGCTTGAATTGTCCAAACATACCACGTAGCTTCCAGAGTTACTGAGACTGGCGGAGGACTAAAGTTTGACGACCACATCACGAACCGCCGCTATCCAATACCGCCGGACCAACGTGATAGCCAATGGGCTTAAGCGGGTGAGCGGTGCCATGCAAATTGCGGAAATCACTATAAGCCCATTCTTGGATTTGCTGATTCGCCTATGGCTGGCCCAGACGTTTTGGGTATCCGGTGTGCTCAAACTGACTGACTGGGATAATGCACTGTACCTGGCAACTCATGAATATCCAGTACCCTGGATGGACCCGGTTGTGGCGGCCTATGTTGGCGTTTCTATCGAAGTCATCTGTCCGATATTTTTGGTGTTGGGACTGGCTACCCGATTGACCGTCATTCCGTTGCTGATTCTCTCGTTAGTCATTCAATTCGAATATCAGGCCTTAAACGAGAATCTGTACTGGGCAACCTTGTTTGGCTGGTATCTGGTGCTGGGAGCTGGCGCATTCTCACTAGATCGGCTCCTGGGAACCGGAATAGCCGCTTCGGCGCTACCGTTTGCTAAGCCAGTGATGCGATTATACGCTGCCCTGACTCAGTATATTGGACCTGTTTACCTGTTAGGCATGCGGGTTTGGTTGGCTTCCTTGTTAGCAGCCCCGCTCATGACCGGCCGTTTGTTCCTCACTGAGCTACTGGGAATTGCCGGTCCGTTCCTGGCAGTGGGCCTGCTCACGCGTTGGGTCGCCCTCATCTCGGTCTTATGGTTGCTCGGTGAGGGATTTGCCGTGGATTTAAATGCACCACAGCGTATTGATCATCTGTACTGGTTCATTTTCCTGGCATTATTGACTTTGCACGGGCCGGGACCCATTGCACTGGATCATTGGCTTGTTCGGCGCTTATACGGGTATCTGCCCCAGTTCGATAGCGATGCGAACGCTGCGCTCAAGGCATTGCCCCATGTGGTTATCGTCGGCGCCGGTTTCGGTGGCGTGAAAGCAGCCCACGGCTTGCGCATTGCAGCGTGCCGCGTCACCGTCATTGATAAGCGTAATTATCACCTGTTTCAACCGTTGCTTTATCAGGTCGCGACAGCCAGCCTATCGCCGGCCGATATCGCGACGCCGATCCGCTCTATGTTCCGCGATCAGACTAATGTAGCCGTCGTCATGGGCGAGGTGGTCGATGTGGATAGCGCCGCGCAACAGGTGATACTCAGCGACCACAATCGTATCGACTACGATTACCTAGTGCTGGCAACGGGCGCGCGGCACAGCTACTTTGGGCGTGACGAATGGGAACCGTATGCGCCGGGCCTCAAGCGGATCGACGATGCAACCGCGATTCGCCGCCGGTTGTTATTGGCCTTTGAACAAGCGGAAAACGCTCATGATCTGGCGGAGCGGGAACGTTTGTTGACTTTTGTAATCGTCGGCGGAGGACCGACCGGGGTGGAACTGGCCGGCGCCATAGCTGAACTGGCACGGCAAGGACTGAAGGGAGAATTTCGCAATATCGATCCGAGTCAAGCTCGGGTATTGCTGGTGCAATCCGCACCGCGTTTGTTGCCACCATTCCAAGAGAAGCTATCCGCCGTCTCTGAAAAATCCTTGCGTGACTTAGGTGTCGAAGTGCTTACTAAAAGCCGGGTTGAACAGGTGGACGCGGATGGCGTGTTGATTTCAGGCGACCGAGTCGAAGCCCGCACGGTATTGTGGGCAGCGGGTGTAGTGGCCTCTCCGGCGGCCAGTTGGATTAAGGTTGAAGCTGATTCAGCAGGGCGAGTCAAAGTCGAGCCTGATTTATCGGTGGCGGGGTTAACGAATGTTTTCGCGGTGGGCGACACCGCGCTGAATCTGGCTTGGAACGGCAAACCGGTGCCGGGTTTGGCTCCTGCGGCTAAGCAGCAGGGTACTTATGTCGCGAAAGTGATCCAGGCCCGTTTGGAAGGTAGCAAGCAACCGGCACCGTTTCGTTATCATCATCTCGGCAATCTTGCGACCATAGGGCGCAAGTCAGCTGTAGTGGAATTTGGCTCGATTCGGTTGAGCGGTACGTTGGCCTGGTGGCTATGGGGTGTGGCGCATGTGCTGTTTCTGGTTGATGTCCGCAAACGGATGACAGTCGCTATCGAATGGTTTTGGGCCTATCTCACCTACAAGCGGGGAACTCGGTTGATTACCGGGGAGCAGGAGTAGACGATGCCACTTTGAGGTGCCGTGCCTGCCGCAAAGCGCGATGGGTCGATTTACTTCTGTGTTCAGTCACGTCAGGACGTAGAAATTCGGGAATACGGCGAATGCCGCTCAGGTCGTAATCTCGTGCCAATGCCTCACGCGCCAGCGTCGGCGTCACCTCCAATGTTTCGATCAGCCCTTGATAAACTAGGCTGAACAGCCGATCCAAGGCGATTTGGTGAGTCTGTTGAGTGGTTGCGAACAACCAGTCGCTGAACTGCAAAAAGCGCCCGAACGGATCGTCACCCAACAACAGCGGTTTGGCATGATGAAAACGCCCCGAATTGCCGATCAAATCCCAATAGCGGGCGAACCGATTTAAACGCTGCATCAGTTCGAAATCAATGAGATCGGAGCACAGAATAGTGTAAGGAGCATATGGGTCGAATATCAGTCCGTATTCATCAGTATGTCTGCTGATCGGCGCACCGCGTAAGCGCTTGAGCATGCCGACTTGGATTTCGTGTGGATCAAGGCTCACCAAGCGATTGAAACCTTCCGCGAAACTAGCAACGTCTTCGCCCGGCAACCCAATGATTAAATCGGTATGTAAATGCGCTTGAGTGGTCTGACGCAGCCAGTGCAGATTGTCTTCGGTTTTCTGATTGTCCTGTTTGCGGCTGATTAGCTTCTGTACTCCGGGATTGAAGGTTTGAATGCCGATTTCAAACTGGAGTACGCCGCTGGGAAATTGAGCAATGGCGTCTCGTAACCTCTCGGGTAAGTGATCGGGAATCAACTCGAAATGCAGAAATAAGTGCTCGTCCAACCGATCCAGAAAGAACCTCAAAATCTTCAGAGTGGACTGAATTTTTAAATTGAAGGTCCGGTCGACGAATTTGAAATGCCGGACACCACGTTCATGCAGTTGCTGCATTTCCTCCAAAAATCGGTCGAGATCAAAAGACCAAGCAGTTTTGTCCAACGCTGATAAACAAAACTCACATTTGAAGGGACAGCCGCGCGAGGCTTCGACATAGATTAGCCGATGAGCGATGTCTTCTTCGTTATAGAACTGATAGGGCAACGCCAATTGCGACAGCGGTGGTTGCGTCGCTGTGATCAATTTCCGGGTAGGCCGATCATGTTGCAATAACTGCCGACACAACGGGCCGAATTCCAGATCGGCGGGGCCGGTGATGACATAATCGGCTAACTGCACGATCGGTTGATGCTCGTATTCATAACTCACTTCAGGGCCGCCGAGCACGATTACTATATCTGGCCGCACCTGTTTAAGCAGAGCTACAACCTGAGTGGTTTCCGCAACGTTCCAGATATACACCCCGAAGCCGATTATTCTGGGCTGCTGTTGCAACAGGCTTTCGACGATGTCGATGGGCCGATGGGTGATGATGAATTCCTGCAAGCACGTTTCAGCCCGCAAATCACCCATATTGGCCAGCAAATAGCGCAACCCCAGTGAGGCGTGGAAATAGCGGGCGTTTAGCGTGGTGAGAATGATTGAGGTCATGATGGGTAAGACAGTCCTACTCGCTCGGTCTGAGTAATTCGCTGACAAAAAGGTTGCCGGGTCGGGTTGCGGTTTCCTGGGCGAAAAATGCTTGCAAGGCGGGGATCAATCGGCTTTCTTCACCCATATTAGCCGCCATGTGGGCAATGTAGTCGACATCTTTTGCGGCATTAGCAAGGCTGAACGCGTGTCCGTCGTAGGTCCCATAGAGTGCGCTGGGGACCATTTTACGTAATGTGGCGGAATCAGCACCGCCATTACTCATAACTTCATACATGGCTTCTCGATCAATACCGCAGTGATCGCAACGCCGGAACGCTTCCACAATCAAAGCCACGTGGCCCATCGTGATGAAGTTGTGAATGAGTTTTGCCCTATTTCCCGATCCTGAATCGCCAAATCGAACCACGGTTGTCGAATAATGGCGAATTAGTGGCGTGGCTCGCTCGCAAACGTCGCTGCTACCGCCCAACATAGTGGTCAGCGTGCCATTTGCAGCAGCGGGCGGTCCACCGGTGACCGGGGCATCAATGAATTCAACATCTATCTTCGCTAGGCGTTCGTTCAGTACCTGGGACGTTTCCGGCAGCGAGGTGGTGGTGTCGATGATGAGCGTTTCCTTTTGCAAGTGAGGAAACAGACCGCCTATCACCTGTTCGACTATGTTTGCATTAGGAAGGCAAAGGAACAGCACTTTCGCACCAGTGGCCAAACTCTTTAGGTCAGCGACTTCGATCGCACCCAAAGCCATAAGATGTTCTATTGGTTTTCGGTTACGATGAGCCAATACGCTAAGCGCATGACCGGCTTGCAACAGGTTTTTCGCCATTCCCGAGCCCATCAGCCCGGTTCCTACAAACCCAATTTGTTCAGACATGCTGGTTATCCTGCAGGGCTTAAGTCACTCGTTCCAGAGGACGCTGTAAATACTTCCTTGTAAGCTTGACGACGACCGTCCGGGTCGTCGACACCTCTTTGAACGAGCGACCCAAGCCTGTGAGCTAGTGCGATGCTGTTACCGAGTCAAATCCGGCTGAGCCCGTGTTGCTCGACCAAGGATACCAACATCCGACCGCTTTTTTCTCGGTGCTGACGATGGGCCTTGCGTGCTGTTTCGGCATCTCCCTGCATAATCGCTTCCAGAACAACATGATGATCCCGGTTTGAATCAAACGGCTTGGGCCGCAACCGTAACGTCAGCAAGCGAAAACGATGCGATTGGTTAATGAATGTTGTAACCACTTCAATCAAACGCTTGTTTCCGCTCAGTTCGACCAACAGGCAGTGAAATCGCACGTCCGCTTTGGCCCAAGCGTCCATATCGTCGTGCTCCAACGCGGCGTCCATATCGGTAACTGCCTTGCGCAGTGATTCGGTTTCCTCCACCGACAGTTTCTTTTCCGCTGCCAGTGCCGCTGCTGTCGATTCCAATGCAGTAAGCACTTGGTAAATCTCTCGCATATCTTCCAAAGATATGGGTTTTACCTGCATTCCGTGGCGTGGCCGGACCTCGACTAGCCCTTCTCTGGCGAGCTGATTGAACGCTTCGCGCACCGGCGTTCGGCTCATGTTCAGCAGTTCCGCCACCTCATGCTCCATATATTGGGCTCCGATCGTAAGTTCATTCTCGAAGATGCGCCTTTTAAGCTCAGTGTAGGCCCGTTCCGAAAGGGACTTCCGGCGTTTGCCGGCTGGGGCTGAATGCGACATTGTTTTTCTCGTAGCAGCACCTTGAGTCATATCAGCAGGTTCTAAGTGTTAGCGATTGCAATCTTTTTACCCGTTGCCGAAGATTGATAAACCGCTTCTTCAATACGGAGATTAGTCAGATATTCCTTGGCGGTATTCATAACGGGTGACCCAATGAGCAGATGGTCGACGACATGTTTTTGTGTCCGATAAACACAATCACCAGCATAGTCTCGATTGTGCCATTCGTAGGGTATCGGCTGCCAGTAGTTGTCGTCATGTCGGCGGAGTTGGATGCCACCGTCACCGTCCAACCGAAGCGTGCCGTTGGAACCTTCGATGCTCATTTCACCCATAGTCAGTCGCCGGTTCTCAGCTTTGTGATCGACTAAGCGATTGCCATCAAACAGACCTCGTCGCCCATTGGCAAAATCAAAAAGGATGATGCCTGCGTCCTCCCCTTTGATAACAGGATTGAGCTTGACGAGTTGAGCGAAGACCGCCGTGATTTCACCGAACAAATATCGGAACGTATCGATCAAATGAATGGCAGTTTCGTGGACTAGGAGTCGCTCCATCTGTTGGAAATAAGGCTGCCGGTTCAGATAAGCTTCCGGGCCCTGGCCATCTCCGGGACGCAGCCTGAAAGAGACTTGATAGGCCATTCCAATCACGCCTTGTTCAAGGAGTTCTTTGAGTTTGGAATACCAGGGTTGAAACCTGAAGTTCTCGTGAATAATCACCGTGGCCTGTTTGTCTTCAATGCTCCGCACCAGCGCTTCGGCTTCCTGCAAGCTGGATGTAAAGGGTTTTTGGCAGATGACCGGGATTCCTTTCTCTATTGCAGCTCCAACATAAGCGGAATGGGTGACGGGCGGGGTGATGATGTCGACCAGATCGGGGTTGATTTGATCCAGCATCGCATCGAAATCAGTAAAGATCTCCGGGATTGAATAACGCTTTGCAAACTCCTCTGCACCGGCACGGCTTCGATTACAAATTGCTGCCAGCGTGATGTCGCCGTCTTCGCTCAGTTGTTGCCACGCATTGTAGTGGAATTGGCTAAAGTAGCCGGTGCCGACGGTTGCGACACGTAAAGGCTTTTGCATGGGGCCTCCTAAAGCCCGTTGCGGGCGATTGTTATTGGATTTCAGATGTTGCAGGGCTGGTGACCTGGACGCTGTGTTCAAGACCGTGTGCGGCAGGGATGCCGCAGTCGAGCCTACAAGGATGTATTAACGGCGCGTCTTGAGCACAGTGTCCAGGTCGATAAAGCCCGATGACCATTACTCAATCAGGATGACGTCGGCGCGGCCCGGCGAACTGCCAATGCGGCGGTGCAAAACCCGGTATCGGACTGGTAAACCGGGCCAGACTGTCACCCAGTAGACATCCCAAATAGACACTGCGTAAATCCGTTCCCCCAAAAGCAAGGCTTGAAATGTTGCGCAAACGTTGGCTTTTGAGGGTATCCAGATGAGGACGATTCATCTCGCCAGCCTGAAAGGCGTCTTCGACCCAGGCCAAGTGCTCGGGGTCGTTATCCTCCAGCACCAAAGTCTGTCGGCCATCTGCATCCAGTCTGATAACCCGGTTACTGACGATGCTGGTTATCCAGATGCCGCCTTCGG
>JAZBPA010000108.1:0-2687 GCA_036351435.1 Candidatus Competibacteraceae bacterium | reverse complement strand
GGCATGTTCGAAACCAGGCACAGGTCAGTACAGCTTTCCTTGACTCACCGCCGCCTCGAAGAGCGCGAAACCTTGGACCAAACCAGCATAAACACTTTCTTTTCGCCCGATTCAGGTCTCCCTGATAGCATCCAAAGCAAGTAGAGCATCCCCAAGTAGCAGATCATGCCGATCGGAATCTTCAGAATCAATATCAAGGCCGGAGTCCCGCCTGAATCACTGAACGAAAGCAAGAGGATTGCGGCCATGACGGCACCAGCCAGAAGCTGCCGCCATAGCGCCGACAGTAATCTGCTTGGCGCTATTTCCACCTTGACTGAGAGCACCGTATAAATGACGAATAGTGCAGCGAGACCCGTCATCGCCTGTGCAGCAGCTATGCCCACAACCCCGTACAGCTGAAACACCGGATACATGGAAAGAACAACGAGAATTGCACGAAACCACGAAACAAACGCAGTGAGCCGAATATGCCCGATCACTATCAGCATGGATGCTGCAACCTGATAAAAGGAATTGGACAGAGCTGCGAATGCCAGAATCTGTGCCAATGGAACAACCGCGATCCATTTGTCGCCACCGCCAAGAAACAGGGGTATGAATTCGGCAGCCACACCCGAGAAGCCCATCGCCAAGGGGACAACGAGCGTAGCGATCATCCCGGTCGATAGCAGAAAGGCATCGGTCAATCGTTGCCGATCCTCTTTCACCTTTACCATTCCCGGCATCAGTGAACGCAATAATGGAAAGACAACTTCACTCGTGCTCATCGAGCTCAGTTCCGTACCCCAGCGGTAAAAGCCCAGAACGGGCGCCGGCGCGAGCTTGGAAAGGAAGATAGCCCCGCCCTGCTTTCCGATGAAATCAGAAAAATTCTTTACGATTATCCATTTAGAAAAATTCCAGACATCACCAAACGCACTCAACGACAAACGGGGCCGATAACCACTCGCGATATAACTATGCACGACGCTTATGGTTGACTGCATCAACAAACCAAAAACCAGCGCATAATATGACCGAAAATAAAGTGCGGCCAAAACAGTCAACACCGCGCCTATAATCTTGTTTATCACAAAGAAACGGAAGTCTTTATCCAGCTCCAGATCCTTCCGGAATTTTATTATCCCGATATTCTCGAAGCCTTTTACGAACACCGACAACGCAACTATCTGGACTATCTCCGGAAGGCGGACGTCGCCGTAAAAATCGGCCGACAGCGGAGCAAGGATAAGCATGCCGCTGGCAATGATGACTGCCTGTATCAAGCGGATCGTCCAGGCCGTATTGAAATGGGCCGTGGTGGGCGCTGCCCGCTGAATCAGGGAGGTTTCCACTCCCATCTCAAAAAGAACACTGATCAGACCGACCGCGATCATTGCAATGGCGACCAGGCCATAGTCTTCCGGCATTAGCAGGCGAGCCAGAATCGCTGAACTAACCAAGCCTACGATCTTGATCGACCACCGCATGGCGATAGCCCAACTGGCGCCAACAAGCACCGCCGAAGTCAGACTTTTTTTGTTATCGTCGGTCATGACACCGTCTCATTCAATTCCTTGGTGGTTCATCGCATGTGATAAAGAAATGCATCCATCACACCCCGACCAGTACTCAGCCATCGGTTGCGGTGTTCCCAAGGTGGATGAAACCGGAAACCCGACTTGCTGTCGCGCAACATGGAACAAAGCTCCGCGACGATTCCACTGAGGGAAGTCTCGTCCGTATGAGGATTTCGGCGGAGACAGCAAACTCGTGCCAATCACAAATTCGAGCAGGCAGGGCAGATTCACCCTATCCCTGTTGTTGCCACATTCAACCGGATAACGCCGATTACTGCCTGAAACCTTGCGGCATTCTGACTCGCGATCTTTTGAACACAGAATGATAGCGGCACGCCGACTCATTTCTTTGAATAGGTGAGCGCCTGGCAAGTTGGCAGTTCATTAGTTGCAAGATAAGCAACGGCGACCCTGATATCGTCAGCGTGCATCAGCACATGCCAGCCTTGGCATGCAACGCGCCGTCGTCAAAATCGGAAAGGCCATGTTATGCGGCAAATCTGAAGAAGAAATGGTGCCCAGGGACAGAATCGAACTGCCGACACGGGGATTTTCAATCCCCTGCTCTACCGACTGAGCTACCTGGGCTTTTTAGATTCGCGTCGGTGCCGACGCGAAAGACGCGGTATTAAACCGATGCCGCGACATTTAGTCAAGTCGCCTGTGTCGACAGCGTTTACTGCGGCTTGAAATCCGGCGGAGTTTCCACCCCCTCCCCGAAGAAGAACTTCTCCATCTGCTCCTCCAGAAAAGCACGTGATTTGGGATCAACCGGACTCAGCCGATACTCGTTGAGCAACATGGTTTGGTGCTTCAACCATTCCTGCCACCCTTCCTTCGAGACATTCTCGAACACGCGCTTGCCCAATTCACCCGGATAGGGCTGCCGATCCAGGCCTTCGGCCTCGCGCTTGAGTCTTACGCAGTTCACCATCTCGCCCATCGGTTGCTCCTTACTCGGTTTGAACTGAAATTTCGGCCAACAATCGCTGAACAGGGGCAGCGAGGCCGATATTGCGGGGATTCTGGATCTTATACCAAAGCCGGCTATCAGCCTCCATGATGGTGTAACCCGCCGTCTTCAGCAGGATTTCAACCGGCTCTATATCCAAATGAAAATGACTG
>JAZBPA010000107.1:0-2588 GCA_036351435.1 Candidatus Competibacteraceae bacterium | reverse complement strand
TTTATCCACTACCATTTCAAGCTGAATATGGTGTCTTGAGCCGATGTGGGGTAAGTGCGCGTGAAAGGCAATGCCTGGTTCATATTCTTGGCGACCGCAGTGTTAGAGTCCGGCATTATCGTTGTCGGCGGCTGGACCCTGTGGATCAGCCTGTCGCCCGAAGAACGCGCACAGGTGGCCGGATTTTGGGTGGCCCACGCCGGTATGCCGATACTCACCGGCTTGTTTCTGTTGTTGCTGTTGGGGCTTGGCGTCAACCTGATATTCCGTTGGTACATCAACCCGTTGAAAGCCGTGGCTGAAGAGATTCGCATCATCGCCATGAGCAACTCCGGCCATCGCTTGGTGCTTGACGGTCGTCCGGAATTGCAGGATATGATCACCAGCGTGAATCTGCTGGCGGAGCATCATCAACAGTCGCAGGACGATGTGCAGGCGCAGATTCGGGTGGCCAACTCCGCTCTGGAAGAAGAAAGAAGTACCCTGGCAGCGTTGATGTCCAAACTGACTCAAGGCGTGCTGGTATGTAACGAGGAAGGCAAGATTTTACTGTATAACCAACGCGCTCAGCGGTTGTTGGAAGACGCGAATCAGCCCGCAGTGGGTTGGATCGGCTTAGGCCGTCCCATTCACGGCGTATTGGACCAAAGCCTGATCAATCACGCATTGCTGCATATCGAACATCGGCTGGCCCAAGGTGACAGCAATCCGTCCGCGCCCTTTGTCACCTCCCGTGCCGGCGGGAGGCTGTTAAGCGTCCATTTGGTGCCGGTGCTGGATAAATATAAAAACCGCACCGGCTATATCCTTACGTTGGAAGACATTACCCAACACGCGGAAATCGAAAACCGTATGGGTACCTTGTTGCGTTCGCTGACTGAAGGGCAGCGGTCTTCGATTGCCGGCATTCGGGCCGCGATTGAAATGATCTTGCAATACCCGGACATGGATCAGGAGCGGCTACAGCAGTTTCACACCATCGTACGGGACGAAACCGTCAAGCTCAGCGAACGGCTGGACGAAACGGTCGCCGAGTATTCGGATGATCTCAAAGTGCAGTGGCCACTGGAGGAAGGTACCGCTAATGATTTACTGGCCGCGATTGAACGGCGGTTTCAGGACACCTTTGCAAACCCCATTGCGATAGATGCGCTGCAAGAACCACTGCGTTTGAAAATGGACAGCTATGCGCTGATTCAGGCCATGTTATTCGTGGTCGAGCAATTGCTTGAAGTCTGTCAAGCGCAACACATGCGCTTGCAATTAAAGCCGCAGTTTCCCTTTGCCTGTTTCATGCTGAGTTGGCACGGACAGGCATTGGATATGGCGACCTTTCGTGCTTGGGGTAAACGGCCCTTGTTAGCCGATCAACAGGGCGTCGCCGTGACCTTGCAAGATGTGGTGGAACATCACGGTGGCGCGGTATGGACCCAAATTGAGACCGAGCCGGGCCGCAACGCAGTGCGACTCTTGTTGCCGGCCTTGGCTGGTGGTAAGGAAGAAATCGATCAACCGCAGGGCGAGGACGGCGGCGAAGATCAACATTATTATGATTTTCATCTGTTCCACCGTCCCGAGCAGCACTCGGCTCTGGACGATTGTCTGTTATCAGAGCTGCATTACACCGTGATCGACACCGAAACCACCGGGTTAAATCCAAGCGAGGGTGACGAAATCATCGCCATCGGTGCGATGCGTATCGTCAATGAACGGATATTGAAGCGCGAGGCATTCGATTGCCTGGTCAATCCGCGACGTCCGATCAGCGAAGCGGCGATGGCGATACACGGTTTCTCAAACAACCAGCTAAAAGATAAGCCGATTTTGGATGACGTGTTGCCGCGGTTTCATCGTTTCGTCGAGGACACAGTTATCGTGGGACATAATTTGGCGTTCGATATGCGCTTTTTTGAGCTTAAAGAAGCCAAAACAGGTATTCGTTTCACCAATCCGGCGCTGGATACGCTGCTATTGACCTATGTCGTTCACCCGAATCAGGAAGACAACAGCTTAGAAGCAATTGCCGCTCGGTTCGGGGTCAAGGTCAGCGGCCGCCATACCGCGATGGGCGATACGTTGACTACCGCGCAGATTTTTGTTGCCTTGATTCCGTTGCTGGCAGAACGGGGCATTCGCACGCTGGGACAGGCCAGCGCAGCGTGCAAGAATATCGAACAGGCGCGGATTAGCTATTAGTGAGGCGGGACCATCGCATTTAGCTCTTGATCCCATCTTTTTCTTTATTCGTAATGTGTCCACAGCCGCAGGATCTTGACGATATGCTCTTGCTCTAGTACTTGGTACACAACGCGGCGCTGGATGTTAATTCGGCGGGAATATGCGCCGGTAAGATCACAAACGAGTTTTCGTACGGCGGTGGGTTTTGATACGGATTTTCCTCAAGTACCTTCAGCAAGTTTATTGCCTTTACCTTTAGGCCTGATGCAGCTAGCTTCTTCGCGTCTTTTTGCGCGTGCTTGGTATAAACCAACTGCCACTTCACCAATCGAGATCCTTGGCGCATTCGGAGACCGGAGTTTTCATGCCCTCCTGAATTGACTCCCGCATTCCCGGGATGGCAATCAAAT
>JAZBPA010000106.1:0-5410 GCA_036351435.1 Candidatus Competibacteraceae bacterium | reverse complement strand
TGGTGGAATCTAGGGCGGATCAACCTGGAACTGGGATCACCTCAGCAGGCGATCACAGCATTTGATCAAGCGCTTGCCTTAAAGCCCAATCATATCGAACTGTTGCTGGGCAAGATCACTGCTTGTCGGCAGTGCCAACGCCTGGATGAGGCGTTAACAACCATTAATCACGCTCAGGCACTGGCCCCCCGCAATGGGGATGTGTTGTTGCATAAGGGCGACGTATTGTATTTGCTAGGAAAAAACAATGCAGCGTTAGAAACCTTCACTAGCATACTGCACTTACGCAACTTGCCCCGGCCTAAACGATTTCACGCCTTTTCTGCAATAGCCGCCTTGTTAGTGCAATTGGGGAGCTACGAGCAGGCACTGGAAGCACTATCACAAGGTTTAGCCTTAACTCCGAATTCAGCGGATTTGTTGTTAAACCGTTCCACCGTGCTGCTCCATTTACGCCGTTATGAAGAGGCGTTGACAACGCTTGCCAAATTGGCCACGTTAAGCCCCGTGGAGTTCGATGCGCTCGGTAACAAGGCGCAAGCTCTGTCGGCTTTAGGACGTTTTGATGAAGCTGAGAGTGTGCTGCGCGAATTGCGGAATCGTTATCCTGACGAACTTCGAGCGTGGGAATTTTATCTACCCTCGGCTTGGGTACCGGTCGATGCGGTAGCGATGGGTTATACGCCTGAGAGATTATATTTCAATGCCTTATGCGACGCGTTGGACGATTGCGACTGGCAACACTACCATCTGATGCGCGCCGAACTCGACGATCTAAGCACTCGCGCCCGCAACGGTAAACCGCTTCCCCCCCTGGAACCTTTTCGGTTACTCAGCTTACCCTGCGAACCGCAATTACAATTGATAGCAGCGCAAAATCGCGCGCAACAGATTGAACGTTGCTTAGTTCAGACGTGCAAAGACTTGAAGATCACTCATTCTGTTAATGCCAACCATGCGCGGCTACGGATCGGCTACGTTTCTACCGGTTTCGGCGAACACCCCACAGCGCACTTGACCCGGTCGCTGTTTCAACACCACGATCACCAGCGCTTCGAAGTGTTTGGCTACAGCTTGGTGCCAGATGACGGCAGCATTTACCGGCAAGATATTGCCAAAGCCTGCGATCACTTTCTAGACTTAGCGTCACTATCGAATGCAGAAGCAGCACAGCAGATAGCTCGGGATGGAATACACATATTGGTGGATTTGAGCGGCTACATTCGCCACGCCAGACCTGAGATTTTCGCTTTGCGTCCGGCACCGGTACAAGCGAGTTATTTAGCTTATCCAGGGACTATGGGCGCAGAATTTATCGATTACATTATTGCCGACCGGGTAGTTTTGCCCGAGGACAATCAACAGCATTATACCGAGGTTCCAGTCTATTTACCGGACTGCTACCAAGTTAACGATGATTCCCAGCCGATTGCGACGACGGGTTTAACTCGCTCAGATCAAGGATTACCTGAGAACGCCTTCGTATTTTGTTGCTTCAATGCCAGCAACAAAATCGAACCCGGTACCTTCGTTGCCTGGATGCGTATTTTACAGCGGGCGCCAAACAGCGTGCTGTGGCTATTGGATAAAGACGAGCACACCCGTCATCATCTGCGCCATGCAGCACGGCAGCAGGCCGTCGATCCACAACGCTTGATCTTTGCTCCACGATTACCTAAACCGGAGCATCTGGAGCGTCATCAGTTGGCCGACTTGTTCCTGGACACATTCATTTATAATGCGCATACTACCGCCAGCGATGCGCTGTGGGCGGGGTTGCCCGTCTTGACTTTGTGTGGAGAAACCTTCCCCGCGCGGGTTTGCGCTAGCTTGCTTTTTGCAATAGGATTATCGGAATTGGTTACTGACAGGTTGGAAGATTACGTCAACGCAGCTGTGGCTTGGGTGAATCTTCCAGAGCAATTGGCAGAGTTACGCATTCGCCTCAATAATAACCGTCGCAGCCATCCCCTGTTTAATACCGGGCGTCTTGCGTGTCATCTGGAGTGTGCTTTCGAGCTGATGTGGACAGCCGAAGCCAACGGAAAATCACCTAAACAACCGATTAACGTCCCTTCTATTTGAGAGGGGACTTAGTGATATTGGCAGTTGATGACCATCTTCTTTGTTGCGAAACGACAACACCTCGGTGGTTACGGGTTGCCACCCATGATTAATAGGCTAGTTAGGGGGGTGATTTTGTCGCATTTTACTGTTTCAGCGACCGTTAATTTGCCTGATATTTTGTATTTTTATGCTTCATTGTATTGACAGCAACAAATTGTTGTGTAAAATCCACAATCAAGTGAAGTATCTTTACGCTCTAGCGTGATCCAAACTTACATGTACGCGTTAGAATGGTGCTGGGATTCTCTTTGACCCCCTAGTCGAAGCTTGATAGGAGCTACGTGATGAACTTTAAGACGAAAAAAATTGCGACCGCAGTTGCCGTAGGTTTAGGCGCATCGGTAGTCGGCATGAGTGCGGCTCAGGCGGATGAAATTCTATTCCCCTATGTCGTGGTCAGCAACACTGTTACCACTTTATTGAGTGTGGTTAACGATGCAGATGACTTGTCTGGAACCAGTGTCGACGAGCTGCATTATCGGTATTACTACAAGAGCGGCTCTGCTGCAGAGAGTAAAACCTCTACCTGCGAGGAAGTTAACGTACGCCGTCCCTCGAGCCCGAATGACTTGGTCACCTTCGATGTCGGTGGCGTGGTTGGAGCGGAAACTAACCACGTGCTGTTTGAGCCTGCTGACCGTCAGGAAAATGCCCGCTACTTGGGCCCTGCAGATAACTTCGCTTCTCTGCGTACTGTTAAACCCGCACGTGCTTTTGCGGTAGTGGACAACAATGATTTCTTGACCCCCACTGCGGCTAACGTTGAAGAGAGCATGTACGGCGAGGCGTTAATCGTTGAGCTGGGATCGGGCGCAGCGTGGGGTTATCGGGCTTATAATCCTGCTGGGATCTACGTTGATAACCCTCCCGTAATCACTCGTATCACGGCGTATGATTTTTCCGATAAGTTGGAAACTGAAGGCGAAGTATTGGCCAATAGCGATACGCCGGTTGTGTTCCATCCCTTCTCTGAATTGGGCGGTGAGTTCAAGAATCGCCTGTTCGTGACCCCTGTGTCCACGAATCAACTCCGGGGCGACCTGACCGCTACTATTCGGTTTGCGGTGAATGACCCTACAGTTTCGACGCTGGATGTTATGTATGATCGTGATGAGAACCCTGTCTCCGGTCAGATTCAGATGAAAGTGACTTGCGTTGCCGGTGTTGATGCTGCAACGATGGTTACCACAGCCGCGCTGAATGAGCTGCCGTTTGGCGGTTGGACCAATCTGGTCTCCAGTGCATCTGGTAGTGATGAGACTAATCAGGTTATCGCGATCAAACTCGAGTTTAATGAAGAGCTTGAAACCATCAATGGCGAGCCTGTTGACTTCCCCGGTTCCTTCAATAACAGCCTCTGGCTGCGGAAAGGTATCAGGGAGTCAGTTCCGGGTGATCTGCTTGGTGTGTGGCGTATTCCAGAAGTCAATGACATGAATTCGCCTTGCCCCTTACTGGGTAGCGCGAGTGACTATCCGGAAGCTTGCAGATTCTTCTAAGCAGCGCTTCAGCTAGTTGATATTAGGGGCTACAATTGTAGCCCCTAATTTTTTGTTCCGATAAAATTTAACGCTTGATAAGCCTGCCTTGAAACTTCCTTTATATTGACTCGATTTTCACAGGTTTAATCAAACCCATCGCTAGAATTGAGGAGCCGCTCTAAGTAATGAAGTTGCTGAAATTGAAGAATATATTATTCGGGATACTTTCGTTACTGGTAACCGTTTCCCTGCAAGCCGAAGGATTTAACGCAGAAAAACTCACTCAGAAACCTATCCTTGAGCATGCGCTTTGGGATTTCGTGATTGACCAGCAAGGTAAGCTATGGGCCGCGTATTACGGCGGTGAGAATACGGCACTACATTTACGCCGCCCGGATGCATCTGAGTTATTAATTAAGCCATCTGAGCAAGCCAGCTCCTTGTCTGGACTGGTAGTAGCACCCACAGCTGACGATATGATAATGCTGTGGCGCGCTAAACAGCCGCAAAAAAATATTTACTTTCTTTCTGGCTCAGCTGACGCTGCACCCACTCCTAAGCCCATCGCAGGGGATGAGTCAGAGCCGTTAACCCGATTTAAACTCGCTCAGCAAGAAAATACGACATATATGCTATGGTATGGCGAAAAGGACGTTGCCGATACTCAGCAAAAATACCATCTTTATTTCCGCTACGCTGAGGGCGATCATCAACAGCAGCTGTCAGAAATCGAGCGAGTCTTGCCCGGTTATTATCCCGCCTGGATCATTGATGACGAGACCATTCCCGTATTTTCGTGGACTACCATTGATAATCAACTCGTTATCGCCATGCGCCGCTTTAACCGCCAAGATAAGTCTTTTGGGCCGATCACCAAGGTAACTGACGCGCCACCGATCAGTCCCATTTTCCAGGCCTTCCAGTCTGGTGAGCGCTGGTTTGTCTTATGGTTAGGTCATTACGGTGACGGTTCTGAACTCCTGTTGGAAGGCGTATTTTCCGATGATAAAGGCGATACTTGGAAACGGTTTGCTTTCGAAGCCATCAAAGGTTTGGATGTTTCTCGCGTTGATATGGCTTCAGACGGAGAGGGTCATTTATTAATTGCGCTAAGTGGCAGTTGGCGATTAGTAAGACCTGGAGACAAAGAAGATATTTACCTCATTCGTTCAGCCGATAACGGGACAACTTGGGTAGACCCTGAAAGAATCAGACCGGAGAATATCCGTTATACCTTGGCCAAAACGCCCTCTGTCGCCTTTGGTCCAGGCAAAGGAGAAGCCGTGATGATTTGGGAGGATTGGCGGGATGTGCGGGGTAATATACGGGTCGGTTATTCTTCGGATTACGGGGCAACCTGGGAAAAAGTAGTACCCCTTGGTGAGCCAGGAAAATATAATCTAGGTTTAGATTTCAAGGTTCCAAAGTCGCTGGTTAGATATGGTGATCGTTGGCATGTGGTAGCCAAACGCTACACTGACGATGCTATGAAGAACCATGACCTAATAGCTTACGATTTTTCCTTAGAAGAGCTAAATAAGCGCGCAGCTATACAGGAAAACCCCGCCAAATTATCTGAGTCGAGACTTAAAGAACGAGTAACAGCTTATTATCAAGCGCTCATGAATGAGGACTTTCAGAGTACCTATGGCCTCTCTGACCCATTCTTTCGAGCTCGCCGTACCTTGGATGGTTATCTCAAACAATTAGGCCGTATTAAATATCATAGTTTTAATATTGGTGAGATTGAAATAAGGGACCGAGTAGCTCGCGTAGTCGAGAACTTTGAAGCATCTGTCCCC
>JAZBPA010000105.1:0-7347 GCA_036351435.1 Candidatus Competibacteraceae bacterium | reverse complement strand
GATCAGCAATCTATTCCGTAATGAGGACCGCAAGGCGGAAAAGGAATTGCACACCCCCTTGCGACAGACCCATCTTGCTGTACAACAGACCAAGAAGACGTTGCAGTTGCTCACCCGTCAAGCGAGCCTGAATAACGATCAACGTAACGCGGTCGTGAATGGGATCGATTTACCCGATATGGGTACACTAGATTATATCGCAGGGATGAACCGCCCAGAAAATGACAGCTATCATCAGGATATGCAGGATGCACAGCAACGGGTCCAACAAAACTTACAGAACTTCGCGCAACCCAACCAGCAGCCGTCAAATCAGGTAGTGCAGATTGCACCATCCATTGTAGATTTCGACGGCAAACGCGACGATCAGAACGGGTGGGATAACGTCCAAAAGCTTCACGACGATAATTCAAGCATTAGCAGTGATAGCAGAGACAACAAAAAGGAAGATTATCGTCTCGATAATCACGTCGAAGTACTGGGGACTTGGCAGAAGCTGTTAGGGCAGCTAGGCCAACAGCTCAACACCTCTAAGCTAGATAACGGCCCCCAAGACCTCACTCAAGGACTTAACATGGTTATGGAGGGCTTGCAGACTTTTAAGAATCAGGGCAATGAATTGTCATCCCAGCAATGGAACTTGTTAAATCAGTCAATGGCCACTTTGGAAGATAACTTGGCGAAGGTTACGCCTCAATCAACGGTTGCGAATCTGCAAAAGGAGTTGAGTGCTTTACGCGAGACGCTCAATTTGGATGTTGACGACTTTTTCCAGTCTGATGGTACAGCAAGCGTTAGCAATGATAGCAGTAACAACGAGATAGACGACTACCGTCTCGACAACCACGCCAACAAATTGGGCGCTTGGCAACAGCTATTAGGGCAGCTAGGCAATCAGATTAATACCTCCACACTAGACAACGGCCTCCAAGATCTCACGCAAGGCCTCAAAAATGTCACAGATAACTTACAGGTCGTGATGAATCAAAATAATGATCCATCGCCACAGCAAGTCATTCAGCTTAAAAATACCATCGATGCGTTGCAGGACGATCTAGCAAAGGTTACGCCCCAATCGAGTGTTGCGAATCTCCAGAAAGAGTTGGTTGGTTTGAGTGAGACCCTCGAATCGTTTGGCAATTGGGCCAGCGTGTAGATTGTTCTCTTTGCCCAGATAGAGTGCAAAGCATCAATTGGGCTCGCCCGTGCTGAAGTAGACTCTATTGCGCTTATTGCTTGCCGTAATCATTCTGGGTAGTTTCGGCGTTTATCTGTTGCCTGAACTACCCGGCAATGCACACCTCGTACTACAAGGTTTTTGGCTGATCGGCATTCTGCTGGTACTCACTTGGCAAATCGTTCGTTTGCTGGGTACCCAGATGCATTTATTGTGTGCTCGACTCGGCTGGCGCACCACTAAAGCACCCGCTAACTATGTACGCGCACTGTTCGATGACTATGCCGAACGATTTGATCAGCACCTTATGGTCGAGTTGGCCTATGCCGCGCCAAACCGGGTGCGGAGTATCGTTGGTCAACACATGGATCGGGGTGTTTCGGTAGCGGTCGATCTAGGCTGTGGAACCGGCATTTGCGGACCGCTTTTCGAGCTATTGGCAGAGCGACTGATCGGCGTCGACTTGTCCCCTGCGATGCTAGATATTGCCCGTAAACGCCGGGTTTACGATGAATTGATCGAAGCCGACGTTGTGGACTTTCTGCGCCAGCATCAGGGCGAATTCGATTTATGTTTTGCTGCCGATGTACTCGTCTATCTGGGTGATCTAAGACCGTTTCTCAAAGCCAGCTCTGCTGCGCTTAAGCCGGATGCTTATTTGGCCTTTACCGTCGAAAGCACGACTCAACGTGACTGGACATTGCAATCGAGCGGGCGCTACGCCCACAGCCAGGACTATATCCAGACGCTGGCCCGGCACTGCGGATTTGTGGTCGAGGCTTTAGAGACCGCCACCCTGCGCACCCAAGACTATAAACCGGTGGTCGGCGATGTTTGGCTGCTGCGCCGGCCCGCCATCAAAAATGACTAATTGTTAATTTTACTGTCCCCCGCCAGCAGCACTACAATTGCGTTATTCAGTCAAGTTTCTCCCGCCTCTTAATATTGGCGTGCAATTGCTGGCGAAAGTGCCCAATTCCATTTCTTCTTGCAGACCATTTGCGGTAACCGAGGGCAACAAACATGAGCGAATCCCAAAACCTGGATGAGATGATGGTGGAAGCTGCTGAACTAGCCGATTTGGACGAGGTTATTCGCGTTCAGGAGGATCGGACCGCCTGGTTGCTGGGAGTCAATGGGCAGGACACGGTCCTGGCGGAATGGCAGGAAGCTACTCGGCGGATGTTGTTCATGTTGGAAATCGGTCTTCTACCAGAGCAGGACCGAGAACACTGGCTGAGGGAAGTGCTGTATTACAACCTGTTGTGGCAACAGACTGGTGGCGCTCGGATCGCCTTATTGCCCCCGGAAAATCGCCTGCAATTACTGTTGGATGTGCACGCCGAACAACTGGGCGCAACGCAAGTCGTCACTGTACTCGACAACATGATTCAAGTCGCCCAAGCATGGCGGGAGACGCTGAATCCTGTTGCAGAAGGTGCAACGGATGAAGAAACACCATCCTCGCCAAGCGACAACCCCAACCTATTTATCCGTGTTTGAACCACGCCCATTTGATTAGATAACCGACTAAATCCAGACGGCCTTAATTTAGTTAGGAGTAACCAGCATGCCAACCAGCGTCACTATCAACGTCAACAGCAAGCAAGCGTTACAGCAGCTCGAAAATTTCACCAACCAAGTCGATGCTAAACATCAAGTACGCGGCGAGGTTCTAGCACGTGACAATAACGGCAACATCACCAAAATTCGCTTGTATACCCGCAAGAACGGAGTAAGTAATGCCTATACCACGGAAGGGCGAGGGAAAAAATACCAGGCTGCCCGAGACGGTATTAATGCCATTCTGAACCAGCAAATCCAAAACCCCGAAACCAATACTTTTAGCAAACATTTGAATATGTTGGGTTCGAACAGCAACAAGCTATTGGGCTCGCGACTCAAAGCGGCAATATCCAAAGATCAGGTCCTGGTGAATAACAACACGACAGCAACCAATTTGCATGCTTTGTCGAGTAGGCAAAGAACCAATCACCAAATGCGTGGCATCGATAACAAGGACGGCACTTACATTCTCTACAGCAAAAGCACAACACGTCAATTTGGGCGTAGCGGAAAATACACCGCCTTCGATCAGGGCGTGAACAAAGTATTTTCCAATATGAAAAACCAAGACCCCAAATTAGGGGGTCTGATGGAATCCTTGTATTCCCAGAAAGCCGTCAAGGTGGACGGCAGCAATGCACTGAAAAGCCGTCAATTCAACTCAGGGATACGCGAGGTCAAAACCGAATCTTATAAACAAGCAACCAACGAGTTAGGCATTAAATTGGCGGGAAAACTGCCGGAAATTCAAGATCATTTGCTCAATCAGCTGAACACCAAACAACTCAATGGCGACCCAATGCGGGAAAATTTGGGCATGGACAAGGTTTACGCTGCCATGAAGAAAATTGAGGCGGGTAACATGAGCGAATGCACGCCCGCTGAATTGATTAAAGCCGTGCAGTTCATTTCCAAGGCTAATCCTGCCATGCCGATGGGCGCATTGACCCAACTGGCCAACTCCGATCATGCCCTAAATGCAGCTGGCCCCTATACGGGCAAGAATACGCCTAGTCAGACCCCTGTACCCTTTAACTCGCAACAGGTCCAGCCCGATAATATGCGTCAGGCGGCAATCAACTTACACCAGGCCGTCAATGAGCAATTGACACCGAAGGAAAAAGCCGCCTTACGTGAGCGGGTCGAATTCACTGCCAAACTGGCCAACATGTATGACGAAAAAATGGGTCCCTGTGGATCAGGTAACCAGCCAGGCGACAATGCAGCATTGTGGGCCAAATCCTTCAATGTGAATATCGGCAACCAAACCGGCTATGATCCTGCTGAACTCGTTTCCGAGGTAGGCGGCAAGCTGCTGGAAGACTTATCGGCAGCGAAGGGCGGGCCGATAGAAAAGCAAAAATTACAGGCGCTGATTCCGCAGCTGCAAAAATTTGCGGCTCACAAACCCGAGCAAGACAAGCTCAACGGAATGATCAATAAACTTTCTCAGGAATTACAGAAGCCGCAGCTGAATGAGAATGAAATCAAAAAGGTGTTGGGCCAACTAGAAGGCGCAGTCCGGCGCGATGCGGCTGTGGTACCGCGTGATCTAATGACAGCTCTGGTTTTGAATAAGGACATTATTTTTCCCACCGGCGATCGGCTCAACGAGATCGGCAATCAAATTGCCAACCTTGATCAGCAGGTCCAGGATTTGCAGGAAGATCAAGATAAAGCAAAAACGCCCAAGCAACACAACCAACTGCAACGGCAAATCAATGGATTGCAGACGCAGAAAGATGCTTTAGTGAAGCACGAAACAGCGGTGAAAACGGCATTACTCAACGAAGTGAGTTACCAGTCCAAGGATTGGGATCAAAAGGAAGTGTTTGACCTGTTGATGGAAAAGGACGAGTTGGAGCGCAATATTACTGATGCACGCCAAGAACATCGCTGGGATGACGCCATTCGGGATTTGGCCAAGCTGGATAAATTGGTCGCCAAGCATCAGGACACACTTGATAAAGCCGGCGATTATGATCTGCCCACGACGAGCTTAGACCCGCAGATCAGGCAACGGATACTCTTAGAGCAACAGAATAGGGTCATTACAAACTCATTGGAGCACGGCGGTTTGGTTTAGTGTTTCAATGAGGTCATGCCTTACCGTGGTCGACAGAAGTGGGGGGAATAGCGCAACCCCTATAAATCGATTCGTTTTAGGGGATAAGTTGTGCGACAAATCAAAGGGATATAGCTAAACACCGTGATCAAAATAAAGTAGTTCAGCTATAGTTAGCTAATTGGGCGTTATGACGTTGCCCAATACCGACTGGACAACACCAGGCAGAGGTTGAGTTTCGCCTCTGCCCGTCGAATCTCCGATTTCGCTGATTTCCTGCTGCAACGCTTCAATCCGCGCTTCATTGACGGGATGCGTGCTGAGAAACTCCGGCATAGCAAAACCCTGTCGCTGCAGTTCTTGGAAGACTTTGAAGGGTTCGGTGGCGCCTGCGCCGTGGCCGTACAAACCGATCAAACTGGTCAATCCCTCAGAATCAGATAGCCTTTCTTGGGCGCGACTAAACGAAAGTTGGGTAAGTAATCCTGCATCTCCCAGTAACCCAGCCAGCGAATCACCACCGGTCGCCCCCATTAGAGCGGCAATTGCTAAACTGATCACCACGCCGCGGCCTAATGACGCAATCGGATGGCGATGTTTGATATGAGCGATTTCATGGCCCACCACCATTGCCAGCGCATTTTCGTTGGGCATCTTCTCCAACAGCCCCCGGCTGATGAAGACATGACCGCCCAGCGTGGCGAAGGCATTAACCTGGTCGTTGTCCCAGTAATGCACGGTGATGCTCATGTCATCGGGTAAATCCTGGAACGGAGCTAATTGATCGGCCAAATTCTGCAAGTATTCGGTGATCGGTGCCGTTTCGGCGCTTTGCTGAATAGGATTGGTATTGAGATAGTAGGCGGCGACATCCCGCTCTACGCTGAACGGAATAAACCGCGCCAAATACCCTGCCGCAACCCCCAGCAAATATAAAACAACGACGATGACCACCAGCGCCCCGCCGAGCAGAATCAGCAGATTCTTAAGCGGATGCTCCGGTGGGGCGTTGATGCCTTCGGGAATAGGCGGGTTACGGTATTCCAACGTAGCTTGTTCCGTGATCCAACTGGTGTGGCGGGATAATAGCCGTACCGTAAGCGTATACCTCGACCGAGCCGATAGAGCCGCCTCTGCCCTTGGAAATCGATGCCGTCTCCAATTTTACATTGAACACCGCTTCTGCCCCTTTGCGATGGGCATTGATTTTCATCCGCAGAATGGCTTCCCGGCGACCGCGGTCGAGCAAGGATTCGTAACTGGTCATCCGGCCGCCTATCAGATTACGCAACGCGGCGATGAACCGTTTGAAATAATCCACCGAGATCACCACATTGCCGGCCACCAAAGCGGTTTGCGGAACATGCGGATAATCCGGCAGCCGCCGTTCCGGAATCAATAGCAGATGACTGTACTGCTGTTCGCGTTGGCGGATAGAGCGGTAATGGCTATTCTCTGCCAACCGGCCAAATCCGTAGCCCAGCATTAGCAGGATCAACACGACGATCAATTCCATCGCAGTTACTCCAGCACGACAGCGCTGCCATAGACGAACATCTCTGCTGCGCCCTGCGCTACCGAAGAGGTCGAAAAACGCACATTCAACACGGCGTTGGCACCTACCGCCCGTGCCTGCTCAAGCATCCGCTGGGTCGCCTCCTCGCGGGCCTCTTGCAACAATTCGGTATAGCCTTTCAATTCGCCGCCGAACACATTTTTAAAACTCGCCATAATGTCGCGGCCGATATGTTTAGCGCGCACGGTGCTGCCTTGCACCAAACCCAGGTGTTGCACGATTTTGCGGCCCGGAACGATTTCCAAATTGCTGATCAACATGCTGACTCTCCTAGCCCGTAAGGCGATCAAAAATGCGGAATCCAGCTACATAAGTACCAATGGCGGATCCCAGCGTGCTTAAAATAAATACTAATAAAGTCCGCGCCACCCGGTTACGCCACCAGCCCTTCAAGTGGGCGGTATCGGTGCGCAAGCGGCTGAAATCGCCGACATTCGGTTTGCGTAAATACAGCTCCACACCCGCTGTGACCATACCCGCGCCGATGGTGGGATTTAACGAGGTAAGCGGAGCCGCGCCGAACGCACTGATGACGGTCAGTGGATGCGCGCCCGCGATTAATGCGCCCAACGCCGCCAGGCCGCCGTTGATCAACACCCAGTCCAGCACCAGTTGAAAACCCAAATTAGGGCTACGACTGAAACCGATGCCGAAGCCGATAAACACCAACGCCACGATCAGCCAAGGCAATAACTTGGGCCAACGACTTGGGGTAGGGAGTTGATCCAGGGCACCGATCGTTTCTCGCGGATTCTGTTCTTGCTGAAGATAATTCGCGATACCCTGGAGATGACCGGCACCGACCACGGCCAAAACATGACCGTGTTTCCGGTCAGCCAGTTCTTGAAGAAGCTTGGCAGCCATGTAACGATCCCGTTCGTCAATCAAGGGTATGAACAAATCCTTTTCCTGATCGGCGAACTGGGCAAAGGTCGATTCCAACACATCGCCTTCCTTGAGCCG
>JAZBPA010000104.1:0-3460 GCA_036351435.1 Candidatus Competibacteraceae bacterium | reverse complement strand
TGTCAGTGCTTTATGTGGCTTTATGGATATACTTTGAGCAAGTAGCTGCTTTTAGACTAAACAGAGTTGCCAGGGAGATGACATGGAAACTGAGGCCTATTTTCGTTATTGGGGGAAAGCCGCACTTGACTATCCCGGTGAACCAAAATGGCATCCGCTTGTTTACCATGCCCTTGATGTGACAGCCGTTGCTGTCGCTTGGTGGGATGGAGACGATGCAGTTCGCGCTACCTTTAGAACGGCTTTTCGCGACGGGCAATTGACGCAAAGCCAGTTGCGGGCTTGGATTTTGTTTTTCATAGCCCTGCATGATATTGGCAAATTCGATGTGTGTTTTCAGTTGAAGGCCCCGCTTACCGTCCGGGAAGTTTGGCCTGATCTGGATTTCGATAATGTGGATTTATCTAAATCCACAGTAGCCCGCTTCGATCATGGTTCATGGGGATTTTGCTGGGCCATGCGGGAACGGCAGGCATGGACCGGCATTGCGGATTGGCCACCACCCGATGAAGATTCCTGGCGCTCCTGGTTGCAGGCGGTGACGGGGCATCATGGCGATCTGCCGCAGGACGGCAGTGCGCATATGGAATATGAATCTGCGGATTATGTGATGGACCATGACCGCAAAGCGCGGCACACATTCGTTCTGGCGCTTTCGGAATTGTTCTTGAACAGGAACGACCTGTCTTTCGATTCCCCTCTGCCTGTATGCACGCCAGCATCACAAGCTTTGCTGGCTGGTTTTTGCTCCGTATGTGATTGGATCGGTTCCAACATTGACGTAATGCCCTACCGTAAATTGGATACGGCGATCCCACTGGAACGCTACTTCGAGGAGCGGCTAGGCGAAATCCAGAATCAAAGGTGGCTTCACAAATTCGGTGTGGTCAGTCAGGTGTCGGCTTACCGGGATCTTTCAACCCTGCTGAAGCCGGACGAATCACCACGCGGCGTGCAGGTGTTGGTTGATGATCTCGATATAAGGCCGGGATTGATGCTTATCGAAGCACCCACCGGTAGCGGCAAGACCGAAGCGGCACTGGCTCATGCCTGGAGATTGCTGGAGAGTGGCACAGCCGATTCCATCGTTTTTGCACTACCCACGCAAGCGACCGCCAACGCCATGCTGAAACGTGCCGAGGCGTTCGCCGAAAAGGCGTTTTCCGACAACGCGGCTAATGTGGTGCTGGCACATGGCAAACGCGGCTACAACGAGGGCTTTCAACGGCTGGTGCGTGCTGGGTACATGACAACAGCACAAGGATCACAAGAAGCCAGCGCCCAATGTTCATTGTGGCTGGCGCAAAGCCGCAAGCGGGTCTTCTTGGGGCAGATCGGTGTTTGCACGGTTGATCAGGTGCTGCTTTCGGTGCTGCCGGTGCGGCACAAGTTTGTACGCGGTTTCGGTATCAATCGTTCCGTACTCATTGTCGATGAAGTCCATGCCTACGACAGTTACATGCACGGCCTGCTGGTCGAAGTATTGCGTCGGCAGAGGGAAGTGGGGGGTAGCGCGATTTTGCTCTCGGCGACATTGCCCGCCGCTGTCCGTAACAAGCTTCTGGGTGCTTGGGGGTCAGAAAGTACGGGGGATGCGCCATATCCGGTGTTGTGGATGGCTGGCGCAGAGCAGGCTGACCCTTTGACTGTCCCCGAAGGACAGCGGCCGCCGCGTCGGGAGGTATTCACCGAACTATTGAAACTGCCGGCCGCCATGCCCGATCAAGCACTCCTGAATCGGATCGTGACTGCAGCGAAGGCTGGTGCACGCGTAGCGGTGGTGTGCAATCTAGTCGATAACGCGCAAAGGCTCGCCCGCCAACTTCGCGATGTAACCGATGTTCCCGTGGATATTTTTCATGCGCGCTATCGGTTTATGGATCGCCAACTCAAGGAAGCAGCCGTGCTTGACCATTATGGGCGGGATGCGGTGCGCAACGAAGGACGGATTCTGATCGCGACTCAGGTTGTCGAGCAAAGCCTCGACTTGGATTTCGATTGGCTGATCACGCAGATATGCCCCGTGGATTTGCTGTTTCAGCGCATCGGGCGGCTGCATCGTCATGATCGCGCTCGGCCAAAAGGGTTTGGTAAACCCCGCTGTACGGTGCTTTCCGTCGAAACGGAGGACTATGGATTGTTCGAACTTATTTACGGTAATGCCCGTGTCCTTTGGCGCACCGAGCAATTGCTCGGCAGACATAAAAGCATTGTTTTTCCCAAGGCTTACCGCGATTGGATTGAGGCTGTGTATGGTGAGGAGGCATGGGCGGGGGAGCCAGAGGCGGTGATAAAGAGTTATGACGATTTTTGGGCACGGCAGAAGGCATCTGAAATCGACGCGCGGCAAATGATCAGCACACCGAGGAAACAGTTTTCCGATGATGATGTGCAGATCACCGTGAAAACCCGTGATGGCGAGATGAGCGCGACGCTTTTAGCGGTGCAAGCGGACGGTCGTTGTTTAGATGGAACGTCGATAGAGGGTCTCAATGAACGAGATTCCAGAGAGATTCTCGATTTTAATTCCATACCTGTGCCCGCGAGCTGGGAAAAGTTGTTGCGAGACTGCGATAGTGATGAGGATGGGCGTTATCGGGTGATATTTAATGCCCGGACAGAAAACGATTGGATAGCACAAGTGGGAAAAACAACATTCAGCTATTCGGAAGAATTCGGCTTGGGGAAAGAAACCGATGAACTTGCTTGAAGAACCCTGGATTCCAGTACGCGCCAATTTAGGAAGCGGTCCGTTCCGTCTGCTAACCCTGGAGGAATTGCTCTGCCATGACGGCGATTGGCGTATCAGCCTGCCTCGTGACGATCTGGAACTGGCCTGCATTCAGCTTTTGGTCTGCATGGTTCAGGTTATGCTTTTGCCCGAGAACGATACGGCTCTCTTGGAACGGCTGCGCCAACCGCTTTCGTCTGAAGCATTGGCCAATGGTATGGAACCCTGCAAGAGTTGGTACGACTTTGATCATCCGACTCAGCCGTTTATGCAAACCTTGGGGGTCAAGGCCGCTGAGAGCACGCCGATACAGAAGCTGTTCATTGGTCTACCGGAAGGTAACAACCACGCTTTTTTCAACGGGGTTGGCGAAGTTACACAAGTTGGCGCAACCATCGCAGCCATAGCACTATTCAACCAAGCTTCGAATTGCCCCAGCTTTGGCGGCGGCTTCAAAGGTAGTCTTCGCGGTGGTGCACCGGTGACTACTTTGGTTATGGGTAGCAATCTACGTGAAACGGTCTGGCGTAATGTGCTCACACTTTCGCGCATTCGAGAACGCCTACCGGGATATCAATGGGATTTGTCCCAGGATGTTCCTACATGGATCAAACCGATCCCAGAAAAAGCAACAATTCAAGCCAGTGAAATCGGACTCGCGCGTGGCTTGTTCTGGCAACCAGCGCATATTGAACTGGTACGAGAAGATGCAGACGTCCCTTGTGATGT
>JAZBPA010000103.1:0-34894 GCA_036351435.1 Candidatus Competibacteraceae bacterium | reverse complement strand
ATTGCCGGTGATTTGCGCGTAATTATGCCGATCTCCATAGCGCGCATAATCCACAATTAGGCTGATCGCGGCGGCCACCACCTTGCCGTTATCTTCGATGCAGATTTGCCCTTCCGGGAAGCGGTTCAGTTGAGAGCTGAATTGCTTGCGGGTCCAGGCACCTTCCAGGGTCGGATACACCAGATCCATGATTTCCTGGATGTCTGGATAATCGGACAGCTGAGTATTACGCAGTTTCAGGCGATGCCCGATTGGTTTTTCAGAATTATTATCATTCATGTCAGAATCATTACCACTTAAGTGAATACTACCCAGGAGGTTGCCATGTTAAGCAGTATCCCGCTATTTCTTTTTCTGCTGATCGGTTACAACGTCATCATTTTCATCTTTCCCAGCATTATGATTGAAAAGCTGTTTACCGTATCGCTGATTTCAGGCGCCTATTGGTCGTTTGACGTGAGGGACCTGCTGTTGGTGCTCGGATTGTTCAGCCTGTACATTGAGATTCTTAGGGCTACTCGCTACGGGACTGCGTCCATGACCAACCATATGTTGTCCATCGTGACCTTCGCCATATTCCTGGTCGAATTCATTACTGTCCCACAGCTGGGCACGTCTACGTTCTTTCTGCTCATGGTGATGGCGTTGATCGACGTGATCGCCGGTTTCACGGTCACCGTGTCGACCGCTCACCGAGGCATCAACATCAGCCAATACTGACTAATTCCCCCTTCGTCGCGGAAGGGGGAATAGCTTATCCGGTTACAACCGCACCGCACCCTTTTCCAAGGTCACGCGATCCTGTTTCTTGTTGTAGCCGTGTTTTTCGACGATCTCATGATGCAAATCGGCCTTTTCGCCGGGTTCAAGAGTCGCCGAAAACTCTACGGTGCGAAAATCGTGCAATTTAGGATTGAGTTGACTGCGAAACACCGTATCGCCCGGATATTCCCGACGTATTTCGACCGCAATCGGTTTGCCGGTGTAGTTGCGAACACGTTGGCTGAATACCTGATGTTCGTCCCATCCGGCGACTTGGCTGTTGATCTCAACGCGCGCATTGATACTACCCACTTGGCGATAAATATTGCCGCCTTTTACACGCATCCAAAGATTGTCACGGAAGGTTTTCAGCTTAACTAATTCGAAAATCACTTCCGGATCGGTACCCAGATTCAACTCGATTTTGTCGCCGATCGGCACGTATTTGATAGTTTGCGCGGCAAGATAACTGAGTCCGTCCCGGCCATTGTCACGGAATATTCGCACCTGTCCGTCCGGCAATGGCGTGGTACCTAAACCGGATTCTATATCGTTAGTTAATAAATATAAGCGCACCAGTTGGTTGCCGTATTCCCTGACCCGATAGCGATATTGCACTTTGAACGGCACAGCGTCGGCCTCGAAACTGCGCAACCGTTTCGACCAGCCGTTGGGAACGGTTTCAGTGCCTTCGATGGTATAGATGAAATACTCGCTCAAGCCTTCCTTCACAATTTGCTTGGGTTGCGCCATTGCTTCAGCAGCCGGGGCAGGTGCTGACAGCAAAGCTTCGTTAGACACCGCATCGAACGCCATCATTCGCTTACCGGCCTGCTGTCGTAAGCGACGATATTCTTCTTTTTCAAGTTCATTGACCCGACTGACCGGAATACGCGCTAATTCGGCAATTTTCTCGACCAGATTGATCGTACCGACCACCAGCCTTACCTGGGCATTCTCATAATCCTCCCCGGAATCGTTACGCACTCGCACAAAGCTTTCCAGTTGTAAGTTTTGCTCCTCCCGATCAGCAATCGCGAGGTAATCCGCAGACCAGCTGATCCCAGAGGTGAAATACTCAATCTGGATCTTTGCCTCCCGATCCGCGTAGCTATGTACATTCCAATACAGCATTTGCGGCTTATCGTGCGGGAACGTGGTATCTAACACCTCCAGGCCATCAGCTTGGCCGGGGAACTGAAGATCGACCGAGGTGGGATCAATCAGGGTATTGGCCCAGGAAAACTGCAGCGGGTTGATGCCTTGTTTAAACGTGACGATCCGTGTTTCCCGCACCAGTGTGAGGTCTTCGGAATTGTAAATCGTCAGTTGCACCGCTTGCCGGTCCGGCACCGTGGACAAATCGACATTACGAGCGTGAACAACGTTCGCCATCAACAACAGGCTCAAGCACAGACCGGTAATCGTTTTGTTCATCATAGCGATCACCATTCGTTGTTGAGCACAAGGTGCAGTTTGTGGATTTGTTTTGGTGCTTCACCGTCGCCGGGGCGGGCCGGCAGGTCCACATGGAAAGTCAGCTTATCGAAATCGCTTTTATCGGGATCGGGACCGTTGTTCAGTGTGGTGTTGTTACCCAACTGCCATTCGGGATCGCGAGGGCTCTGAATACCCACTTCGTTACGCAGATAGCTCACTCGTTCCACCAAATCCAACACGGCGGGGGTGTCTTTGAAATTCTCAATCTCGTATTTGACGATCAGCTGATGGCGATACAAATTGCCGGCAATCCGTTCCCGTTCGTTCTTTTCGATAGTGCGCTTGATCACGATGTCCCGAGCTAATCCCAGATACAGCGCCATCTCATCGTCGGGCGGGGTAAATTTACCCCAATCCTCGCCGATAAATGCGGTGCCGCCCCTACCGTCGTCCTGGAAAATACGGGCTTTACCATAAGGCAGCGAGGCTTGCCCTAAACCGCTAACGGCCTCGTTTTTCAGTACATAATGCATCGGCACATTGAGCTTATCCTTGGCGCGGTCCAGGTAGCCGAACTGCTGGGGATCGCTGGTATAGGTTTTCTTAAGCGGCACGTCGCGGTATTTGCCGAGCAGCACTTCCTTGGTTTCATTGAGCCCGATAGGCTTGGCAACCTGTTCGCCGAAACCGACCCAGACATTGGTTTGGTCATAGGCTTCGTTGGCGTGATTCTTGATCCGCAGGTATTGGGAAAGCGTCAATGTTTGCTCATCATTAGCCGCCACCGCTCGGTAATGAAATTGTTTGTCCAACCCTCCCAGTACATAGCTAATACGCACCCGCACCGCCCCGGAATCGCTGGCGGATACGGCCCAAACCAGGGCATTTTCGTTCGGCGGATAGCTAACCGACAGCACTTTTACATCCAGCTGAGTCCCGTCGGTGGGTGCTAACACCCGAAACACCAAGGTATTAGGATCGATGCGGGTGTTGGCCCAGGCGAAATCCACCTGATTGATGCCTTTCACCAACGGCACGATCCGCTCTTCTTCCACCAGAGTGAGGTCGGGATGATCCAGTTGAATTTCCACTCGTTCTCGCACCGGCAGGGTGATCAGCTTGATACGAGCGAAGGCATCTAGGGAAAAGGTGCTTAAAAGTAGTAAGGTACATAGTGTTCGCAGCAGAGTAGTTCGAGTCATCGCATAATCCTCAGTGACAAATTCCAGACGCTATAAACGAATCAAACCGGTAAATGGGGTTAATGGCAAGATCTGATGACTGCTCATCATTTGTAGCGTTAATATTCTTATTTCGACAATTAATTTCACAAATGACTGGAAATACCCTAACTTTTCAGTCAAACAACTGCCCAATCGGGTCCATTAAAAAACCGCAACTATCGGGCAATCAACAGATTCTTCAGCTATTGAAGAGGAGCGAGGCGAATGTTTACCCAAAATGACCGGATCGCCGGTTTCGACGAGGAACTCTGGGCAGCGATTCAGGCTGAGAATCAGCGTCAGGAAGAACATATCGAGCTGATCGCTTCGGAGAACTATGCCAGCCCCCGGGTGATGGAAGCTCAGGGTTCGGTACTGACCAACAAATATGCCGAAGGTTATCCCGGCAAGCGTTATTACGGCGGTTGCGAAAACGTCGACGTAGCCGAGCGCCTGGCCATTGAACGGGCCAAGCAGCTATTCGGCGCCGATTATGCCAATGTGCAACCCCATTCCGGTTCGCAGGCCAATGCAGCGGTTTATATGGCTTTACTCAAGCCGGGTGACACGATTTTAGGCATGAGCCTAGCTCATGGCGGCCATCTGACTCACGGTGCTAAACCGAACTTTTCCGGCAAAATTTACAACGCCGTGCAATACGGCTTGGACGAAACCACCGGCGAAGTTGATTACGCGCAAGTGGAAGCACTGGCCCGTGAGCATCAACCGAAAATGGTGGTGGCTGGGTTTTCCGCTTATTCGCGGGTGCTGGATTGGCAGCGTTTTCGGGATATTGCTGATCAAGTCGGTGCCTATTTGTTCGTCGATATGGCTCATGTGGCGGGCTTGGTGGCGGCAGGTATTTATCCTAATCCGGTGCCGGTTGCCGATGCAGTCACTACCACTACCCATAAGACTTTGCGCGGTCCCCGGGGTGGGTTGATTCTGGCCCGCTCCAATCCTGACTTGGAGAAGAAATTTAATTCGCTGGTCTTCCCAGGTATTCAGGGCGGACCGTTAATGCATGTCATCGCCGCCAAGGCAGTGGCATTCAAGGAGGCTTTGCAACCGGAATTCAAGACCTATCAAGAACAGGTACTGAAAAACGCCCGTGCGATGGCCGCAGTGTTTATCGAGCGTGGCTACAAAGTGGTCTCCGGCGGCACTGACGATCATCTGTTCTTGGTCGATCTGATTGATCATGGCATTACCGGTAAAGACGCCGATGCAGCGCTGGGTCGTGCCCACATTACTGTCAACAAGAATGCTGTGCCCAACGATCCGCAATCGCCATTCGTGACTAGCGGTTTACGTATCGGTTCTCCGGCAGTCACTACCCGCGGTTTCAAAGAAGCCGAAGTACGTGAACTGACTGGCTGGATGTGCGACATCCTGGATGACATCAATAACGAAGACACCCTTGAGCAAGTCCGGCAGAAGGTGCTGACCTTATGCCAACGGTTTCCCGTATATGTGCGTTAACCGGCCGGATTAGGAGCATTACCATGACTGATCTAGCTAAAACGCCGCTGTACGATCTGCACAGCGAACTAGGCGCCAAGATGGTACCGTTCGCCGGCTACGCGATGCCGGTGCAATACCCGGCCGGCATCATGAAAGAGCATATTCATACCCGCACCCAAGCAGGTCTGTTCGATGTCTCACACATGGGTCAGGTGCGGTTGACTGGCGATCAGGCCGCCGCTGCTCTGGAAACGCTGGTGCCGGTGGATGTCGTTGATCTAGGGGTGAATTGCCAACGCTACGCCCTATTTACCAATGAAGCAGGCGGCATCCTTGATGACTTGATGATCACCCAGGCCGAAGATCACCTATTCGTGGTCGTTAATGCCGCCTGCAAAGAGCAAGATGTGGCCTTGCTGAAAACTTTGGTAGACCGCTGTGCCGTCGAAGAACTTAACGACCGGGCCTTGCTAGCTCTGCAAGGTCCCGCAGCAGTACACGCCATTGCCCGGCTCGCCCCCGCACTGGCTAACTTGGTGTTCATGACCGCTGCCCGCGTTGACATTGATGGTGCGGATTGTTTCGTAACCCGTTCCGGCTATACCGGCGAGGACGGTTTCGAAATCTCAGTGCCCGCTGACCGGGCCGAAACACTGGCCCGTGCTCTGCTGGCACAACCCGAAGTTGAACCGGTCGGGCTAGGCGCGCGCGATTCGCTGCGATTGGAAGCCGGACTCTGTCTATATGGCCACGACATCGACACCACCACCACTCCGGTGGAAGCCAGTCTCTTGTGGGCCTTATCCAAGGTCCGCCGCGCTGATGGGGCACGAGCAGGCGGTTATCCCGGAGCCGAAATTATCTTCCGGCAAATTGCCGAGGGGGTCACCCGCAAACGGGTGGGTATTCAACCCGCTGGTAAAGCGCCGGTGCGCGATGGAGCTGAATTGGTGGATAACACCGGCCAACCGGTCGGCACGGTGACCAGCGGCGGATTCGGACCTACTGTGGGTGGACCTGTCGCTATGGGCTATGTCGCCACAGCTCTTGCCAAAGTGGGTACCGAACTGCAGGCCGTAGTGCGCGGTAAACCGCATCCCGTCACCGTTGCCAAAACGCCGTTCGTGCAACAACGCTACTATCGCGGCTGAAAAATACTTAACGACTGAAGCAGCAACACGGAGAAAACTCATGAGCGAACTGAAATACACCGAAGATCACGAATGGCTAAGGTTGGAAAATGCCGATACAGCCGTATTCGGCATCACCCACTACGCACAAGAACAACTGGGCGATCTGGTGTTTATCGAACTACCTGAAGTCGGCGCCGAAGTCACTCAAGGCACCGATGCAGCGACCATTGAATCGGTCAAGGCGGCCAGCGAACTACATGCGCCAGCTAGTGGCACGGTGCTCGAAGCGAATCAAGCCTTGGTCGATGATCCCAGCCTGGCTAATCAGGACCCAGCCGGTGAAGGCTGGTTCATAAAGGTCAAATTAAGCAATCCCGCAGAACTGGACAAGCTCATGGATCAAGTGGCGTATGACAAGCTGCTGGCCGATCTGAGTGATTAGATTTATTAACGGGGCTGACGCAAACGTCTCGTGTGCCCCGATTGTAATCACGGCTGGCGCAGTAACGAGATGGTGCGCAATGCGCACCCTACCAATGTGTGTCAGCAGTAATAAGTAGGGTACGCACCGCGTACCTTCTGGCGCAGTAACGGGAAGGTGCTACCAATGTGCGTCAGCAGTAATAAGCAGGGTACGCACCGCGTACCTTCTTTTCCGGAGATAACCGATGTCGCAATTACGGCGTTCGCTCGACGAACTGGAGCAACGGGCAGATTTCACGCGCAGGCATATCGGCCCCAGCGAAACAGACAAAGCCGACATGCTTGAGCTGCTCGGACTGGCTTCTATGGATGCGCTCATCGACAAGGTCGTGCCTGCGGCGATTCGCTCGCAAACCCCGCTAGCCCTGCCTAATGGGCGTGCGGAGCATGAGGTGCTGGCAGAGATGCGCACCATCGCCGACCGGAATCAGGTGTACAAGTCGCTGATCGGCATGGGCTATCATGACTGCCACACGCCGACTGTTATCCTCCGCAACGTCCTGGAAAATCCTGCCTGGTATACCTCGTATACGCCCTATCAGCCGGAAATTTCTCAGGGTCGGTTGGAAGCCATGCTGAATTTTCAAACCATGGTCGCCGAACTCACCGGCATGGAAATCGCCAATGCCTCTTTGCTCGACGAGGCCACTGCGGCAGCCGAGGCCATGACATTTTGCCTAAAAACCGGCAAAAGTCGCGGCAACACCTTCTTCGTTTCCCAGGACTGCCATCCGCAAACCATCCAGGTTATCCAAACCCGTGCCCAGCCCATCGGGGTAACTGTAGTCGTCGGCGATCATCGCCAGGATTTAGCCGGTCTGGATCTGTTCGGCGTCTTATTGCAATACCCGGCTTCGACGGGAGAGATTTACGATTATACCGAGGTGATCGCCCAAGCCCACGCGCAGAAGGCCCTGGTTGTCGTGGCCGCCGATTTGCTGAGCCTGGTGATGCTGAAACCGCCGGGCACGTTCGGTGTCGATGTGGTGGTGGGCAGTAGCCAGCGTTTCGGCGTACCGTTGGGCTATGGCGGGCCTCATGCGGCGTTCTTTGCCACTAAAGAAGCTTATAAACGGAACATGCCGGGTCGGTTGGTGGGTGTTTCCATCGACAAGCGTGGCGACAAAGCGTATCGGCTGGCGTTGCAAACCCGCGAACAACATATCCGCCGCGAAAAAGCCACCAGCAATATCTGCACAGCGCAAGCCTTATTAGCAGTGATTGCGAGCATGTATGGCGTTTATCACGGCCCTCAAGGGCTAGCGACTATTGCTCAGCGCGTCCATCGCCTGACCGCCACGCTAGCGGACGGCTTGCGGCAACTGGGTTACGACGTGCCGACCCAAACGTTTTTCGACACTTTAACCGTCAAAACCGGCGCCCACACTCAAACCGTACACGAGGCCGCGAACCGGCAACGGATTAATTTGCGCGCCGTGGATGCCGAAACCGTCGGCATCGCCTTGGACGAGACGATCACGCGGCAAGACGTCGAAACGTTGTGGGCGTTGTTCGGAAATGCCGGGAGTTTATCGTTCGCGGACATCGAAAACGCTGCCGGTGACCGCATACCCACTGCGTTGCGTCGCGATGGCCCGTGTTTAACCCATCCGATCTTCGACAGCTATCATTCGGAAACCGAAATGCTGCGCTATATGCGCGCTCTGGCGGATAAAGATTTAGCGCTGGACCGGGCCATGATCCCGCTTGGTTCCTGCACTATGAAACTGAATGCCACTACCGAGATGATCCCAATCACCTGGGCAGGTTTCAATGGCATTCACCCGTTTGCACCGCTCTATCAAGCCCAGGGTTATCAGGATCTGATGAAAAGCTTGTGCAAGGGGTTAGCGGCTTGTACCGGTTACGACGACGTATCCCTGCAACCCAACTCCGGTGCACAGGGCGAATACGCCGGTTTGTTGGCGATTTGTGCCTATCATCAAAGCCGGGGCGAGGGGCACCGCAACGTCTGCCTGATTCCGAGTTCGGCGCACGGCACCAACCCGGCTTCCGCGCAAATGGCCGGCCTCAAGGTGGTGGTGGTCCATTGCAACGAGTCGGGCGATGTCGATGTGCCCGATCTGCGAGCCAAAGCCGAACAATACAGTGATCAACTGGCCGCTCTGATGGTGACTTATCCCTCGACGCACGGTGTGTTTGAGGAAGCCATCGTGGAAATCTGCAACATCGTTCACCAGTACGGCGGGCAGGTCTATATTGATGGGGCCAATCTCAATGCGCTGATCGGAGTAACCGGCGGGCCGGGCAAGTTGGGCGGCGACGTGTCGCATCTCAATTTGCATAAAACATTCTGTATCCCGCACGGCGGCGGCGGACCGGGCGTCGGCCCGATAGCCGTGAAAGCTCACTTAGCGCCTTTTTTACCGGGGCTTGGCGTGATGGCTGCGGAATCCACACCGGTCGGACCGGTAGCAGCCGCGCCTTGGGGCAGCGCCGGGATATTGCCGATCAGTTGGGCCTACGTTGCACTGATGGGTCGGGACGGACTGACCGAGGCGACCCGCAGCGCCATTCTCAATGCCAATTACATTGCCCACCGGCTAGCACCTCATTACCCGGTACTGTATACCGGTCCCAATGGCATGGTGGCTCATGAGTGCATCCTTGATCTGCGTCCAATCAAGGAAAGCACCGGCATCTCCGTGGACGATGTCGCCAAACGGCTGATCGATTATGGTTTCCATGCCCCGACCATGTCCTTCCCGGTGGCCGGCACGTTGATGATCGAACCTACCGAGAGCGAATCCAAACGAGAGCTGGATCGCTTCTGCGAGGCGATGATCAGCATTCGTGAAGAAATCCATGCTATTGAGAGCGGTGCGTTTGATCCCCAGGACAATCCCCTGGTCAACGCCCCGCACACCACCGCTGATTTGACCGATCCGGAGTGGTCCCATCCCTATTCCCGTGAACAGGCGGTGTTTCCTGCCTCGACGACCAAAGCCCACAAGTATTGGCCGCCGGTGGGACGGATCGACAATGTGTATGGTGATCGCAATTTAATCTGTTCCTGTCCGCCGCTGTCCGAGTACGAAAAGGTCGCTTGAACGCGCCAAGGGTGAAACCATGAGCACATCATTAGTATTGACTTTGATTGGGGATGACCGGCCGGGCTTAGTCGACGCGGTATCCACAGCGATTGTCGAGCAGGGCGGGAATTGGCTGGAAAGCCGCATGGCGCGTCTGGCCGGAAAATTTACCGGCATCTTGCGGGCTGACGTGCCGGACGCTAATGCCGAGGCATTAATCGCCGCTTTGCGGAAACTAGACTCAGAGGGTCTTAGGATCGTCGTGGAGAAAAGCGCCGCGTCGGGAGCACCCTCAGGCTATCGGGTTTTGAGCCTGAATCTGGTCGGTCAGGATCATCCGGGTATCGTGCATGATGTATCCCACGCGCTGGCGAGCAGTGGAATCAACATTGAGGAGCTCAGCACTGAATGCACCAGCGCTTCCTGGTCGGGCGAAACCCTGTTCCACGCCAGTGCCCGTTTGCACGTTCCGCAGGAATTATCCGTCGATGAATTGCGCGAAGTCCTGGAAGAACTTGCCAACGAGTTGATGGTTGATATTACCCTGGACGATGCCGTGACTCCGGCGGTTTAGTCACGCTGTGCCGCAAAAATCATTTGTCTGACGGGGTCTACCTGTTTTGAACGATCCCACAGACTGTTTTCAAGGAAAGATTGAGTTCCATAATTCATCCCTCATCAAAGGTTGGGCCGCTAATCGCTTAAGGCCCGACGAACCCGTTTTTGTCCAAGTCTCGTTGGGTCAACATAAGCTGGAAACCTTTAGCCCCTCATTGTTTCGTTGGGACTTGAAAGCGCAGGGATTCGGCCAAGGGTATCACAGCTTTGTTTACTCCATTCCGCCGCAATACCTGGACGGTCAGCGGCATGAATTCCATTTCCAATTCGAACGCACAGGGGAAGCGCTGGAAAACAGTCCAGTGACGATTTGCGCGTCTTACGAACGCCAGCACATTCCATTCGAAACCACCACATTGATCGGCCAGCGGGTATTGGTGCTGGCGCCACATCCCGACGACGAATCACTCGGCTGCGGGGGAGCTATTCGTCTGCACTGCAACCATCAGGATCCCGTCAAAGTGATTTTCGTTACGGACGGCTCGCAGGGAGATTTCAAACAAGAATACGCTAAGGACGACTATATACGCCTACGGGAAACGGAAGCTAAAAAGGCGGGACATCTGTTGGGAGTCTCCGACATCACCTTTTGGGGTATTCAAGACAGAAGTCTGGTGGCTAACGAGAAGCTCATCAAACGTCTATCGAAACTGTTAGACAGCTATCGCCCCACATTAGTCTATGCGCCGTCGCCATTGGAATTTCACCCCGATCACCGGGCGACCGCGATGCTGTTGTGGCAGGCCGTACAACATGCCGGTATAGAAACGCAGGTCGCCTTTTATGAAGTCAACCATCCCCTCAACGTCAACACGCTAGTCGACATCAGTGAGGTCATAGAACAAAAGCGGCAAGCATGTGATGCGTACAAGAGTCAACTTCAGTATTGCCCATACACCGAATTTGCTGTCAGTCTCAACCGTTTTCGCGCACTCACAGTGGCAGGTTCCTGTGGTTATGTAGAAGGCTATTTTTTATTGGATAGCCGAGAGATTGCCAGATACCCCATTGAACGTGTTGCACTTAAGCAGACACTACCGCTGGGCGCGTTGCAAAATCGGTCATTACCGTTGGTTTCAGTTATTGTGCGCACCCAAAAGCGCCCCCTACTGTTGCAAGAAGCGCTTTCAAGTCTGCTAACCCAAACCTATCCTAATCTGGAAGTGATCGTCGTCAATGACGGGGGTGAAGACGTATCAACCGTTATCGCGCCATTCAGCAATTACCTACACATCACTTATCAAGTCCATGATACTGCTCAAGGCAGAGCCGCAGCTGCCAATACCGGCGTGGCAGTCGCGCACGGCAAATACGTCAATTTCCTGGATGACGATGATCTGCTCTACCCCGAACATCTGGAAAAGCTGACCTTATTTCTCGAAACGACCGGCGAGCAGGTCGCTTACAGCGATTGCGAGAAGGGAGAATACCATTGGGCCGGACAGGGTTTCGTGCTAAATAAAGAAAAGACGCTGTTCTGGGGAGTTGATTTTGACCGGGATCGGTTGCACTGCACCAATTATCTCGCCAACATGTCGATCCTATTTTCCAAGGAATTGTGGGAGCGTATTGGGCGGTTTGATGAGTCTGTGGAGGTGTTCGAAGATTGGGATTTCTGGCGGCGGTTGGCAGATCAAACAGTTTTTCATCGACTGCCTGGCATTACTGCCGAGTACCGGCAGTTCGTCCGCTGCGAGAATAAGGACTCGCAAGCGCTGACCACGTTCTATAGCAAAGATCATCGGTATTGGACCTTGGATAATCCGGTGCGGCGAATTTGGTCGCGCATCGACGCCTTGGAAACGGAAAACCAGCGCTTGCGGAATGTGTTAGCACAGGTATCTGGTGGGATGCATCCTGCTGGCAATGATTTCGGGCACAGCAACAATATGCGGTTGTTGAGGCGTATCAAGCGGATGGCTGGATTTCTCCCCCAAGGGGTGTTGCTTTATCTGCATCCTCAGCTCAATCGCATCAAGCGCTTGGTTAGCCTGCTGCGCCGGTAGCAGATGTTGCTGTTGTCACCCAGGCTAATTATGGTTGCCGCTTCATCTATTTCACCAACGGCCGGACGCTGGAAAATCCGCCGTCTACAGCCCACACTTGACCGGTCACCCAATGTGCCGGCTCCGACAACAACCAAGCCATTAGTTGAGCCGTATCGGCAGGATTACCGACCCCTGGTAAGGGATACTGCCGTGAAGCTCCGGCGCGACTGACCTCATTACCGAGAATTTTGGCTGTGGCCGGCGTATCCATAATCCCTGGTGCTACCCCGTTGATGCGGATACGGCTCGGCGCATACGTTGCGGCCGCAGATCGCACCAATCCCTCCACACCCGCTTTAGCAACGGCGATTGCCTCATGATTAGCTACCCCGATTTTGGCGACCACCGAGGATACCAAAACCGCTGCACCAGGTTGCCGGGCTTCGCGCAAGCCTTCGACGAAAGCACTCAAGGTAAAAAACGCGCTGTCAAGATTAGCGGCAAGGCAAGCGCGATACTGTGCTGCTGGAGTGCGATGCAGGGCTGATATTAGGGTTGAACCGGCGCAATGCGCTAGAGCTGTCGGCAATCCTAATTGCTCATTACAGACCGTAAATGCCGTTTTGGCACCCTCATCAGTTGACACATCGGCTTCAATAACCACAGCATCGGGACCATAAATGTCTTGCAACCTTTCCTTGTCTCGACCCACCAAAGCTATTGAATAGCCGTCTTCACTCAATTCATGAGCTAATGCTTGCCCCAACCCCCCACTGGCACCTGTCAGCAACACAATTTTCTTCATGGTTCATTACCTTACTCAGAATGTTGAAAAATAGTTTGTACAGATATTGATCTAGCTGTACAAATAATGTATAAATTTTGTACGGTTTAATGAGACAAACTAACGTATAGCAAGTTGCATCCTAATCGAGAGTTGATGACGCATTCTCTCCAGTTGGGCTGCAACGCATTAGATAACTGTTCTTTAGGAGAGATTGTGTAGCCACTTGGCGCGTTCTTTCTGGTATTTGCGCACTATTATGGGGATTTGATTGATGAATATTGCGATTATCGGCACCGGCATCTCCGGTATGACAGCCGCTTGGTTGTTGCATCAGGAACATGCTGTGACGATTTTTGAGGCCAATGACGCTGTCGGTGGCCATACCAATACAGTGGACGTAAAAGTGGCGGGAGGTTCTTACGCCGTGGATACCGGTTTTATCGTGTTCAATGACTGGACTTACCCTAATTTTATCGCGCTGCTTGAGCAACTCGACGTTGCCTCCCAACCTACCACTATGAGTTTCAGTGTCCGCTGCGAGAAAACCGGCTTGGAGTACAATGGCAATAGTATCAACACCTTGTTTGCCCAACGCCGCAATCTATTGCGGCCCTCGTTTTATCGTATGTTGCAGGACATCTTGCGCTTTAATCGTGAGTCGCTCGCCTTGTTGGAGAGTGATGATCACGACACGACACTAGCTCATTATTTGAATCGCCAACGCTATGGAAAGGCATTCATCGAACAGTATTTGATTCCCATGGGGGCAGCCATCTGGTCGGCAGAACCGGCGCTCATGGAGCGCATTCCAGCCCGACATTTTGTGCAGTTTTTCAAAAATCACGGGCTGCTCAATGTCAAACAACGACCGCAATGGCGGGTAGTTCAGGGGGGATCGCGGAGTTACGCGCAACGCTTGATAGCACCGTTTCGGCATCGTATTCGCTTGTCTTGTCCGGTGCAGTGGGTACAACGTCGTCCAGGCGGAGTTAGTATCAAACCGCAGAATGGAGAAATCGAGCACTTCGATGCGGTCGTCATCGCTACCCATAGTGACCAAGCACTGCGGCTACTGGCCGATCCCAGTCCACAGGAACGACATATTCTGGGTGCTATTCCTTATCAGGAAAACGAAGCCGTGTTACACACTGACACGAGCCTGCTGCCACGCCGCAAGCTAGCTTGGGCGGCTTGGAATTACCGGGTACTGCCTCAAACCCAATCGCGTGCGACGGTCACGTATAATATGAACCTATTGCAGGGGCTGGATGCGCCGGAAACGTTTTGCGTCACCCTCAACGATAGCGCATCCGTAGATCCGAGTAAAATCCTATATCGCACGATCTATCATCATCCGGTTTTCACGGCGCGCAGCGTGGCAGCACAACAACGCTGGTGGGAGATCAACGGCGTCGCTCGCACTTGGTATTGTGGCGCCTACTGGGGATATGGATTTCATGAAGATGGAGTGAACAGCGCGTTGCGCGTGCATCAATACCTCAAACAACGGCGGGAGGCGGCGTGAACAGCGGTCTTTATGTAGGGCAAGTGCGACATCGGCGGTTCCGGCCTCGGCCACATGCCTTCCGTTACCGGATATTCATGTTATATCTGGATTTAGCAGAGCTTTCCGAGGTGTTCCGCGGTCGTTGGCTATGGTCAACTCGACGTTGGGCACCGGCCCGATTCCGCCGCGAAGACCATTTCGGCGACCCCAACCAATCGCTGGATGACTGTGTACGAGATTACGTCGAAACACAGCTGGGTCGCCGACCCTGCGGCCCGATTCGCCTGCTGACCCATTTACGTTACTTCGGCTATTGCTTCAATCCTATTAGCATTTATTACTGTTTCGATGCTGCTGACCAGCGAGTCGATGCCCTGGTGGCCGAAGTAACAAGCACTCCGTGGGGAGAACGTCATTGTTATGTCCTGGACAGGGCCGGGTCTGACCGGCATCGTTACCATTTCAAAAAGGCCCTGCATGTATCACCGTTCCTACCCATGGAACTGGAGTACGCTTGGCGGTGTAATGAACCGGGGAACAGCTTGGGTGTGCATATGGAGGTGTCACAAGCCGGTATCACTCTATTCGATGCCACACTAGCGCTGCGACATCGGCCTATCACCGGACGGAACTTAGCCAAACTATGGGTGCGGTTTCCCTTCATAACCGGCACAGTCCTTGCAGCTATTTATTGGGAAGCGCTGCGACTTTGGTGCAAACGAACTCCGACTTTCGCTCATCCAGCCCCTGTTCCGGATAATCCACACCTATGAAGACTTCATCCTGTCAGCCGATTCACATCAGTACACGGTGTTCAGCTACTCTGCTGAGAAGGCAGAAACAGTTCGGAAAAACGCTGGACCTGGCGGGTACGGCACAGCAAATAAATCAGCGTAGTCACATTGCCGAGCACACACAACGCGATGATCCACAAAGCGGCGCGCAGCGGGTGAGGTTCCATGACACTCAGCCAGGCAGCGACGAACAGCAAACCTATGCCCAGATCCAGCAAGGTAACCGCCCCCCAGGGATCGGCTAGTACATACTGCAACCCGTTCAGGACGTGGCTATGCCCGCTGGCAGCCAGAATAGCCGCTATCAGGACGCCCAGTAGGACCCCACAGACAACGATAGTGACACGCAACATAGCGAGTTCCTCAATGGCAAAGGTGTTAGTTTCAAGACCGACAAAAACCTGGGAAGTGCGGTGTAACCGTATTCTTTGTTCAGCACTTGGTGAGTAGGAGCCATTCTGATGAAAAGTGCGATTGAATTGATGGAAAAAGGGGTGATCCCTGATGTGGTGACTCGGATTGGTATCCGTCATTTACTGGCCAAACGGTTGCGTGATGAAGCCCGTCAAGCCAGCCTCGATTTGACCGCACTGTTGGATGAACTGCGTAACAGTCCGATAGCACTGCATACGGACAAGGCCAACCAACAACACTATGAACTGCCGCCCGAATTCTTCCGCTACATCATGGGAGAGCATCTAAAATACAGCGCCTGTTACTGGCCCCCCGGGGTGGAGACGCTTAGTGAAGCAGAGGCCGCCATGCTGGCACTAACCTGCGAGCGGGCCGGTATAACAGACGGCCAAGCGATCTTGGAATTGGGTTGCGGATGGGGTTCGTTGACGCTGTGGATGGCCGAGCATTATCCCCATTCGCGGATTACAGCGCTTTCCAATTCCCGCTTGCAACGCAAATACATCGAAGGCGAATGCCAACGGCTGCAGATTAGCAACGTAAAAGTCATCACCGCCGACATGAATGATTTTTATACCGATCAGCGCTTCGATCGGGTCGTTTCGGTAGAGATGTTCGAACACATGCGCAATTATCAGGCGTTGATGCAAAGAATCTCTTGCTGGCTAAAACCGGCGGGAAAACTATTCGTACATATTTTTACTCACCAGCGACTTGCTTATCCTTTCGAAACGGCAGGGGAAGAAAACTGGATGGGGCGTTTTTTCTTCACCGGCGGCTTAATGCCTTCTGCCGATCTGCTACTGCATTTTCAAGACCAACTGGCTTTGGAGAAGCGTTGGCTTATCAATGGTTCTCACTATCAACGGACTTGCGAAACCTGGTTAATCAACCAGGATCGCCATCGCAAAGCGATTCTGGAGTTATTTAAAGAGGTTTATGGATCCCAAGCAACGCGTTGGTTCCAACGCTGGCGGGTGTTCTTCATGGCTTGTGCGGAACTATTCGGCTATCGGAAAGGCACGGAATGGTACGTTTCCCATTACTTATTTCATAAACCAGTCGAGTAGTTCGGACGCGTGACACATTGAGCTAGCTCATCACGTGCCCGCTTCTAAACCCTCGGCGAATTTCTGGGCCTGGGTAATCTGCTCGGGAGTCATTTGTTGCGCAAGTTGATCGCGCAATTTAAGCGCTTCGCTGGGTCCGCGTGCTGCAGCGAGGCTCAGCCAAGCATGAGCTTTGATATTATCTTGTAAATCGCCACGCCCGTTGGCATACATCACACCTAAGCTGAATTGCGCCAACGGTAACTGCTGTTCAGCGGCTTTTTGGAACCACTGCAGGGCGAATTCATCGTTGCGCGACACTCCTCGGCCGTCGACATACATCATGCCGAGCATGAGCTCTGCCAGAGCCAAGTTTTGCTCCGCCGCTTTGCGATACCAAGTCACGGCTGCTGCTTCGTCCTGAGCAACCCCCCGTCCGTCAGCGTATACAATCCCCATATTGAGTTGTGCTTGCGGCAGACCCTGGTTTGCCGCCTGGAGATACCAGCGAGCAGCTTGCGCATGATCCTGCTTAACGCCCCAACCATTGGAATAAAGCGTACCGATATTAAACTGCGCTTCGGCATCGCCACTGTCTGCGGCCTTGCGATACCAAGTCATCGCTGCAGCATAATCTTGGGGTACGCCGCGTCCTTCAAGATACAGACCAGCCAAGTTCAATTGGGCTTGCAGATGGCCTTGTTCAGCGGCTCGCCGATACCATTCGGCGGCTTTAGCGGTATCTTGCGCTAAACCAAGACCATTAGCATAACGGCTCGCTAAGGTGAATTGGGCATCGATTTGGCCGTTTTCCGCCGACGCCGCGTACCAGTCGGCTGCCTTGTCCGGGTCTTTGGGAACATCCAAACCTTCAGCATACCGATTCGCTAACTGAAATTGCGCATCCGGGTTGCCGTTTTCCGCCGCCTTGTGGTACCACTCCAACCCGGTTTGGGTATTCTGCTCTACGCCGCGTCCGCTCAGATACAACGATCCTAGACTGAATTGTGCAGCATCTACCCCCTGTCTAGCGGCATCTTGGAGTAATTTCGCCGCTTCAGCATCATCTTGGTCAACACCGGTACCGGTCAAATACATTTTCGCCAGATTAAACTGTGCCGACGCTAACCCTTGGACCGCCGCTTTGCGATACCAATTAATACTTTCGCCGGCATTCTGTTTAACCCCACGTCCCAGCGCATACATCATGCCCAAATTGTTTTGCGCTTGTGCAACCCCTTGCTCGGCGGCTTGCCGATACCATTTGACCGCTTCTTTGTCGTTTTGGGTAATGCCTCGTCCAGTGGCATATCTAACCCCGAGATTATTCTGCGCTTCGGCATGACCGCGTTCAGCAGCTTGCCGATACCATTTGGCCGCTTCGCTATCGTTTTGACGCACGCCGCGCCCGACAGCGTACAATGCGCCCAATTGAAACTGTGCTTCGACATGACCTCGCTCGGCGGCTTGCCGATACCATTTTGCGGACTCTCGATCGTTCTTAGAAACGCCGCGCCCGGTGTTGTAAAGCCCTCCCAACTGAAATTGCGCTTCAACACTGCCCTGTTCAGCAGCTTTGTGATACCAAAAGCCGGCCTCCTTGTCGTCCTGTGGAGTACCTTGGCCTTTGGCATAGCGAGTAGCCAGGTTGAGTTGGGCATCCATACTGCCTTGTTGAGCGGCTTTGCGTAACCACTTGACCGCTTCCTCATCGTTTTTCGGTGTGTTGGTTTGCTTAGCGTATAGCACGCCGAGTTGCAGCTGAGCCTTGCCATGGCCGGCCTGCGCAGCAAGTTGAAACCATTCCATCGCGGTCTTTTCATTACTTTGTACCCACTGGCCGCTCAGATACATGATCCCCAGCATGTACTGTGCGTTTGGGTCGCCGCGTTTAGCCCATTCTTCGAATTCTCTGAAAGCAGTAGCGTAATCTCCACGCTGATAAGCGCTTTGCGCCATGCTGGATGACGGTCGTGAATCGCCATAATGCCAAACTCCCTGCTCATCCTGCCACTTGTGAACATCGGCAGCACTCACTAGCGTACAAACCGTGCACAATACCCCTATGGTCAATAGTTTCATGGGCATGCCTCCAGAAAAGAACTAAGACGCTTGCTCAGCATTCTCGCCGACGTCAGCAACAGGGAACTCCACGAAAAATTTGATGACGTTGGTAGCCGGCAATAATAAACAACGGGTGATTAAACCCTTATCCCTAGCCTCAGTGAGCTGCCAACTGATTGGTAACAATAAATTATCTGGCGTGCCTGGGAGTGGTTTATCATCAATACAAATAGTCAGAAACTCGCGTTTGCTCCCTTGGTTCTGTTGGATCACTTGTTGCAATACCTGCTGAGCCTGTTCATAGCCCAGTCCCTTGAGATTAAGTTCCTCCCCATCATCGCGGGAGTGAACTGAGTTGGCCAACAAATTCTTTGCATCAGCCGAAGATAACGCACACATCACCCTTACTCCTTTATCAACAAACGACTATCAGATTCAGAAAAAGCCTTTGATAGGCTCCATTCCTAGGACGGTTAAATTTAGAAAAGTGACTGCGACCACATCAATGACGGTAAGTATTCTATAGCATATGACGCTATGCACTTCCTCGTGCAGGTCGACGAGGATAAACTTTGACAACTCATCACTAATATAATCGCGCCAAATCCGCTCATGTTATTCGGTAAAAAAACTCATCCGCTCAATTTCGAGTACGGCAACGACTGGTCTTTAGAGAAAACAGAGATTATCGTCACCGGCAATTCTTTCGAGTTGCGTATCCAATGTCACGTTATTAGCGATTTTTGCACCCGGTTGCATTTTGACAACTCCTGGGTTTCTGATAAACACAATTATTCGGATGGAGTGGTCGAGCAGTATCGCACTGGCAGCTCAATTCAACCACATCGACACCAAGAACGCGGCGTTTTTAATACGCCCTGCGCCACTCTGGAGTTGGGTCCTGCTCAGTTAGCCATCCGAATGGCGACGGGGCCGCTACTGGAAACCGTTGCAGATGGGTTCGGTTGCAACGGCCAAACCTTCACCCTGCAATTCGATATCCGTCAGTCCAGCGGTAGTTACGGTTTCGGGGAACGCACCAAGCGGTTGAACAAGATCGGCGAAAGTATGGAGTTCTGGACAGTGGATGTGGTCGCTGTGTTCCCGCATACCTACGACCGGGATGACTACGACCCGAATTATGTGGCGATTCCCTTAGCGATCATCAAATCCGGCGCTGGGTATATCGGGCTGTATTTCGATAATCCGGGGCATACCCTCATTGATGTTGGGAATAGCCAGCCCGGTCGCTTGCAATATCAATCGACTACCGGCAATAACGATGTATACATTATCGCCGGCCCCAGTCTGCGGGAAGTCGTGCGGAATTTCACAGCACTGACCGGCCGCGCCGCATTACCTGCACCGTGGAGCTTAGGCTATCACCAATGCCGCTGGAGTTACACCAGCGAGGCGGAATTACGCGCACTCAAAGAACACTTCGAACGGTCTGATATTCCGGTCAGCGCGTTGTGGTACGACATCGATTACATGGACGGTAATCGGTTGTTCAGCTGGGATAGAGAATCCTTTCCGAACCCCGCTGGGTTTAATAACGAATTGAAAGAGGCGGGTATTCGCACCGTGGCGATCATTGATCCCGGTGTTAAACGAGAACCCGGTTATGAAGTTTATGACAGTGGTCAACAAAGTGAGGTTTTTTGTAAAACGCTGAGCGGACGGGATTATGTCGGTCGAGTCTGGCCCGGAGATACGGTATTTCCGGATTTTACCCAGGCCCCGGCGCAGGATTGGTGGGCGGATTGGCTAGGGCGCTTTGTCCGGGAAAGTCGGCTTGACGGTGTTTGGCTGGACATGAACGATCCCGCCACCGGATACAGCAATCCACAGGACATGCGTTTCGCACAGGGTTCCGTCGCCCATGAACATTACCATAATCAATACGCACACTTCATGGCCAAGACCAGCCATCAAGCGGTAACTGTCGCCCTGCCTGATCAACGCCCTTTTTTACTTACCCGTAGTGGCTGGACCGGCACCCAGCGCTACAGTGCGGTTTGGACTGGCGACAATGTCAGTCATTGGCAGCATTTACGGATGGCGATTCCGTGCACCCTCAATTTGGGTTTGTCCGGCGTAGCTCATAGCGGTCCCGATGTCGGCGGGTTTCTTGGACACACCACTCCTGAGTTGTTGATTCGTTGGTATCAGGCATGTTTTCTGTTTCCCTTTTTCAGAAACCATTCGGCGCGTAACACCAAGCCGCAAGAACCTTGGCAGTTTGGCGAACCGTGCACAACCACTATTCGGGAGACGATTAAAACCCGTTATCGTTTGCTGCCATACCTTTACAGCTGTGCTTTTCAGCATTATTTGACAGGCGATCCATTACTGAGGCCGCTGTTGTACGAATATGACGATCCGGCCTATGAGAACCTGGATGACCAGTATCTGTTGGGCGATGCGCTATTGGTTGCCCCGATCCTCACCGCTGACAGTGATGGACCCAGCGTATTCGACCAAGGGGTCAGGAAAACCTGCCGACATGTGGCGCTCCCACCCGGTTGGTGGTTTGATCTGAATCGCGGTGAGTGGCTCAGCGGGGGGCGAATTTTGAGTTACGCTGCGGCTTTGGACGAGGTGCCCTTGTTTGTACGGGACGGTGCGATTATCCCTTATTATTCGGGTCCGCTGCGCAATGGCATGATGGATTTGCGGGAAATAGAATTGCATGTATTCAGCCATGCGCAACCCGGTCAAGCCGAATACTTTATCGACGACCAGCTGACTCAGGGGTATGCTCGCGGCGAATACAACACGGTAGCTATCGACGCCACCATCGAAGAAGACCGACTGCTCATGACGCTAACCGAAACCGGTCACTATCCAACCGATACGATTTGCTTTAAACCGGTTTGGTACGGGACCCAAAAACTCCGCCAAGCAGTCGTAACCACTAACGGTCAAATCCAGTCCTATGAGCTCCATTCCCAGACTCGACCCTGGCTCAATCGGAACTTGGCGGTATTGGCTTGATAAGCCGAATTAATGTAATAGCGAGGCCATCTTACGGCGGTAGCTTGTCGTCAAGGGGTGATCGTTGCCCAGGATGTTGAATATCCCCAGCAAGCCCTTGCGTCCGGCGTTGTCATTGAATTGCGGATCGCGGCGTAAAATTTCTAAGAACTGATCCAACGCACCTTCGTAATCGTCCATTAATAGCAGACGCGCCCCCAATTGTTGGCGCTTTGCGCAATCTTCCGGATGATTCCGCACGGCGTCAGTCAGATCCGCTAGCGGCGGGGCGTTCTCAGCGAGAGCGTGGAATTCCAGCTGTGCCAGAAGTCGGCTGGCCGGTTCGTCCATACGAATCGTTGCAGGCAATTCACCTATCAATTCACCAGCTTCCTGGATTTCGCCGCCGCTTAGCAGCTTTTCGGCCAAACTGATTTTAAGGTCCGCGTTATCCGGGTCTTGATCCAATGCGTCACGCAAGAACTGCAACGCTTTGACCTGCTCGCCCTGTAGCCATGCCTGCTCAGCTCGCTCTTTCACGTTATCTGACGGTTTGGCCTGATAACGCTCAATCACTTGGCGATAAGCCGATTCCGGCTGAACGCCTACCAACTCTTCGACCACTTGACCGTTACGAAACACCTTGACGGTGGGTAGCGCCCGAACGCCGTATTCATGCGCCAGCGCCTGTTCCTGGTCGGTATTGACTTTGGCGAGCAGGAACGCGCCTTGCGCCGATTCGGCCAACCGGCCGAGTAGTGGCATAAGAATTTGGCAAGGCTGGCACCATGCCGCCCAGAAATCCACCAACACCGGGACCTGGAAAGAACTCTCCAGTACCCGCGCCGAGAAATCAGCTTGGGAAACGTTAATGGTGTAGGGCGAGTCTGTCATGCAAGTATCCTCTGACCGGTAGTCGATAAAGATGTGGGCATTTCCGTGCTTTTCAAGCCTCACTCCATGTGACACCTAGAACGACTGGCCGCTACTGGACACTGCTTTATGGTTGTCAGCGCTCCAGGAGTTTCAGCTTATCGGGTTTCCCATTCCACTCGTCCGCATCCGGCGGCGCATCCTTCTGTGCCGAAATGACCGGCCATATCTTGGCTAAATCGGCGTTTAATTCCAAAAAGTGCTCTTGTCCAGGTGGGAGGTCATCCTCCGCCAGAATCGCCTCAGCCGGACACTCTGGTTCGCATAAGGTACAGTCGATGCATTCGTCCGGGTCGATGGCTAGAAAATTGGGTCCTTCATGAAAGCAATCCACCGGACACACTTCCACACAGTCGGTATATTTGCATTTGATACAGTTTTCGATGACAACAAAGGTCATAACACTTTCCTCAAAATAATCTCTACGATACCAACGCTATCTTAAACCGCCAGCGTTGATCACGTTAAGTAGTAAAAAACACTATCTTTATAACTCATTGATCGGCGGCTAGCGCTTTGAGCTGATAGAGAATCTCCAGCGCTTGCCGGGGACTGAGATTGTCCGGGTTAGTCTCAGCTAGTATATCTAACGCTGGGTGGGGTTCGGGGGCGAACAACGACAACTGGGGTTCCGGTGGCTTAGCGACAACCGCGGACCGTTCACGGGATTGGGGTGTTTCCAATTCATTCAATCGCTGTCGGGCTTGCCGAATGACTTTCGGTGGGATGCCGGCCAGCGCCGCTACTTGCAATCCGTAACTTCGATCCGCTGGGCCGTCTTGAACAGCGTGCAGAAAAACAATGGTGTCGTCATGCTCTATCGCGTCCAAATGGACATTAGCGATAGAGGGATATTCTTCAGGCAGTCGAGTCAGCTCAAAATAATGGGTGGCGAACAGGGTGAATGCCCGCAAATTTTGGGCTAGATGCACCGCACACGCCCAGGCCAGTGCTAACCCATCGAAAGTGCTGGTGCCCCGCCCGATCTCATCCATCAACACCAAGCTGTTTTCTGTGGCATTGTGCAGAATATCGGCGGTTTCAGTCATCTCGACCATAAAGGTAGAACGTCCACCGGCCAGATCGTCGCTGGCACCGATGCGGGTGAAGATGCGGTCAATCGGTCCAATTATGGCCTGTTCGGCGGGCACGAAACTGCCGCTGCAAGCCAAAATCACTAGCAAGGCGAGTTGCCGCATATAGGTGCTTTTGCCGCCCATATTAGGTCCGGTGACAATCAGCATCCGGCGAGTATCGTTTAATTCCAGATCGTTAGGTACAAAGGGCGTCTCAAGGGTTTGCTCCACAACCGGATGCCGCCCTGCAACGATATGTAATCCCGGTTGTTCCACCAAGTCCGGTGGATTCAGTTTCAACCCACCCGCTCGTTCGGCCAGATTGGCCAGCACGTCCAACTCCGCCAGGGCTGCAGCGCTATCTTGCAATACAGGCAATACGGCGATTAGCTGATCCAGCAGCTGGTCATAAAGCTGTTTCTCTTTAGCTAAGGCTTGCTCCCGCGCGCTGAGCACTTTGCTTTCGAACTCTTTCAGTTCGGGCATGATGTAGCGCTCAGCCCCCTTCAGCGTTTGCCGACGCAAATAGTCCGCGGGAACCGAATCGGCTTGGCTGCGGTTAACTTCGATGTAATACCCATGCACCCGGTTGTAACCGACCTTCAGGTTAGCGAAACCAGTACGCGCACGTTCGCGTGCTTCCAGATCGACGAGATACTGATCGGCATGTTCGCTGAGATGGCGTAACTCGTCGAGTTCGGCATTATAATTCGCTGTTATGACCCCGCCGTCGCGAATCAAGGCGGGCGGTGCTTCCACCAATGCGTGATGCAGCAGCGTATGAGTTTCAGGATTAAGACCCGCTCGCTCAGCTAACTGCTGGACTAATTCAGTATCCAAAGGGGCCAATATCTGTTGTAGTTCCGGCAAACGGCCCAGCGCATCGCGCAATCCAGCCAGATCCCGGGGGCGGGCCGACTTTAGGGCAACCCGCGCCAATACCCGTTCCATATCACCGACACCGCGCAGGACGGCACGGATGGTCTCAGCGTCGCCGTCCCGCAGCAACCGCGCTATGCTTTGTTGCCGTTGCCGAAGCATACTCTGATCGCGCAGCGGGCGATTGAACCAGCGGCGCAACAAACGGCTACCCATCGGGGTGACGCAACGATCCATGACCCCGATCAAGGTATGTTGGGTATGGCCGCTTAAGCTGTGCTCCAATTCCAGATTACGCCGACTAGACGCGTCCAGAATCACGCTGTCCTCGCGTCGTTCAGCTTTGATCCGGGTTAAATGCGGCAGGGCGTTGCGCTGGGTATCTTTCACGTACTGCAACAAACAACCGGCTGCAGCGATGGCCACCGGTAAATCTGTGCAGCCGAAGCCGTCCAGACTGCGGGTACCGAATTGAGCGCACAAGGCCCGGGTGGCGCTATCCAGATCGAAATGCCAGGGGGCATGTCGCCGCGGGGTTGGGTAGTGTTGCAATAGTTTCAACTTGGGGAAATCTTCACTCAGCAACAATTCTGCCGGCGCTAGGCGTTCCAGCTCACCGGCCAATGCCTCTTCACCGCTGACTTGGGTAAGATTAAAACGCCCTCCGCCCAAATCCAAGCTGGCCACACCAAAATGATTAGCGCTTCTGTGCAAGGCTACTAATAGATTGTCGCGCCGTTCTTCCAGCAATGCTTCGTCGGTCAAAGTGCCGGGAGTCACAATACGCACTACTTTGCGTTCTACGGGCCCACGAGTGCTGTTCGGATCGCCGATTTGTTCGCAAATAGCCACTGATTGACCCAGTCGAACCAGCTTGGCCAGATAATTCTCTACCGCGTGATACGGCACACCAGCCATGGGAATCGGTTCTCCTGCCGACTTCCCGCGCGTGGTTAAGGTAATGTCCAGCAAACGGGCTGCATGATGGGCGTCCTCGAAAAACAATTCGTAAAAATCACCCATTCGGTAAAATACCAAAATGTCTGGATAATCAGCCTTGATGCCTAGATATTGTTGCATCATCGGCGTATGCTCAGCGAAATTTTGTGCGCTAATCGTCATGGTGCTCACGGGTAATGCGGCGCGCATAGTCACCGCGCTATTTGGTAGGGTTACAATCCTTGAGCTAATCTAGCTGCAGGGTTATAAATTATTATCCGTTCCCTGTCTTAAAACACGTCATACAAGGATAAAGAAAGTCATGAAATACCTGCGCATTGTACCTCTGGCTTTGATGCTGATAGTGGTCGGCAGTGTTCAGGGCCAACAAACCACTGATCTGGCGACGATTGAGCGTCAGGCGCAAGCGGGCCAATTGCAAGCCGCCCTGAACGGCCTGGATGAGCGCATCACCAACAATACTAACGATGTCGAGGCTCGCTTTCTCAAGGGTCTGTTATTGCTGGAACAAGGCGATACTGACGGTGCTCGGGACACCTTTGTAGAACTATCCCGCTTGTTCCCGCGGATCCCCGAATCGTTTAATAATCTGGCCACCATCTACGCTCAGCAAGGGGAATATGAAAAAGCCCGTCAGGCTTTGTTGAGTGCCGTTGCCAATGCCCCAAATTATCCGGTAGTCCGCGCCAATCTTGGGGACTTATATTCCCAATTAGCGGTTGAATCCTACCGCGAGGCTATTGCGCTGGACCCCGAGGATGATGCTTCCAAGGCCAAGCTCCAGGCGTTGGAAAAGTTATTCGCCAGCGGTGGCTGAATTGACATAACGCAGAATAGCTGTCGATGTCACAAGCGTTGCCCGCCTTGGTTAATCGGGTGGGCCAAGCGTTATTAGCCCGTAATTGGATGTTGGTTGCCGCCGAGTCTTGTACCGGTGGTTGGATCGCAAAAGTTATCACCGATTTGCCCGGTAGCTCTCGTTGGTTCGAGCGGGGCTTTGTCACTTACAGTAATGCCGCCAAGGTGGAATTGCTGGGCGTGCAGGAAACCACCCTGGCTGCTCATGGCGCAGTCAGCGCTGCTACCGTCGATGAAATGACTCAGGGTGCTTTAGTGCTTAGTCACGCTCAAGTCGCTGTAGCAGTTAGTGGGATTGCCGGACCTGATGGCGGTGGTCCGGATAAACCAGTGGGTACAGTCTGGTTAGGCTGGATGCTCAAAGATGGAGCGCCGCGCAACTATTGTTATCAGTTTAACGGAGATCGCGAGGCGGTACGATTACAGGCGGTGGTCGCGGCTCTAGAAGGGATTGTGGAAATAGTGGATGGTAGAGACCCAGGATAACCGGCACTCGCGCCGACTGTTTTTAGCCCTTTGGCCTAACTCATCGGAACGCCGGCAAATCGCCGATTTAGCCCGCCCATTAACCGTTGGGCGCGAAGTCATCGTCGAAAACTTACATCTCACCCTTGTTTTTCTGGGCAATACTGACAGTAAGCGTCAACAGTGCTATGAACGGGTGCTGCAAGACATCCAAGCGCCGTCATTCACGTTAACGCTGGACGCCATCGGCTACTGGCCCAAGCCACGCATTCTTTGGCTGGGAACAAGCCAACCGTCAAACGATTTAGCCGATTTGGTGAAGGACTTGCACGAACGTTTGAGTGGCTGCGGTTTCAAACCGGAAACGCGCCCCTTTAATGCTCATGTCACGTTAGCGCGCAGATTTCCGGGACCCCCACCAATTAAGGCAATGACCCAACCGATCAGTTGGTTTATCCAACGTATTGCGTTGGTCGAATCTTGTCCGCAAGCGGGTCGTGTACACTACCGCGTGTTGCGCTACTGGCCTGAACACTAGGTAAAAACCATATTTTGTGAAATAATTCACAAATTTTTACATTTGGCATTTTTGGAGTGGATTAAATGGAAGAAAATAAGCGAAAAGCCCTGGCGGCCGCACTCAGCCAAATTGAGCGTCAATTTGGCAAGGGTTCAGTGATGCGCCTAGGCGACACAGGATCTGCTCGGGATATTGAAGCGATATCCACTGGCTCTCTGACCCTTGATATCGCGCTCGGGCTTGGTGGTTTACCACGGGGCCGGGTGGTGGAAATTTATGGCCCTGAGTCTTCAGGGAAAACCACTTTGACCTTGCAGGTCATCGCTGAAATCCAACGTTTAGGCGGGGCAGCCGCATTTATTGATGCAGAACATGCTTTGGACCCCACCTATGCCGCCAAACTAGGGGTCAATGTAGAAGATTTACTGGTCTCGCAACCCGACACCGGTGAACAGGCGCTGGAAATCGCCGACATGCTGGTACGTTCGAGCGCCGTAGAAATCGTGGTTATCGATTCGGTCGCTGCGCTCACGCCCAAAGCGGAGCTGGAAGGCGATATGGGCGATTCGCACGTCGGTTTGCATGCTCGGCTGATGTCGCAAGCGCTCCGCAAATTGACCGCAAATATCCAACGTACCAATACGCTGGTGATCTTTATTAATCAGATCAGGATGAAAATCGGTGTGATGTTCGGCTCGCCGGAAACCACCACCGGTGGCAATGCCTTAAAATTCTATTCCTCGGTGCGGTTGGATATCCGGCGTATCGGTGCTATTAAGAAAGGCGACGAGATTATCGGCAATGAAACGCGGGTCAAGGTCGTCAAAAATAAAATGGCGCCGCCGTTCCGCCAAGCTGAATTCGAGATTCTTTATGATACAGGCATCTCCCGGATGGGAGAAATTATCGAGTTGGGTGTCAAAATGGGCCTCATCGATAAAGCCGGAGCCTGGTACAGCTATCAAGGCGATCGCATTGGGCAGGGCAAAGAAAATGTCCGTACCTACTTGAAGGAAAACTCTGAGCTTGCGCAAGAGTTGGAGAGCAAAATCCGCGCACATTACTTGCCTCGCTTCGAAACCGCGAACGAAAGCGCTACCAATACTGCGAAAGCCTCCGGCGACGACTCTGATGCCGTACCTGCGCCATAAATCGGTGCGAGGCGAGCGTGCCTCAGCTAGCACTCCTGCAGACATCCGGCGGACCGCGATACAGTTGCTTGCCCGTCGAGAGCACACCGTGTTGGAATTGCAGCATAAGCTTGCTCAGCGGGGGTTTGCTAACCCGGACATCGACAGCGTGTTAGCCGCATTGATCAGCGAAGACATGATCAATGAAGAACGCTATGCCGAAGTGTACGCCCACAGCCGAGCCGATAAAGGCTATGGTCCGTTACGTATCAGCCGGGAACTCCGCGAACGCGGCGTGTCAGAGGATATTGTTACCGCCGTGTTAAGCAGCTTCGATGAGTTCTGGGTGCCTAAGCTAGTTGCACTGCAGCGTAAGCGATTCGGCGAGGAACTTCCCCGAGACATCGCCGGCCAAGCCCAGCAAACGCGTTTTCTCCGTTATCGAGGTTTTACTTTGGAGCAAATCAAAACAGTGCTCCGGGATTCATAAAGGAATTGTCCGCTAAGATCATGATCAGCAGCGCTGAATTACGTACCCTATTTCAGGAATTCTTTCAAGGCCGTGGCCACGAGATTGTTGCCAGCAGCCCCCTTGTGCCAGCCAACGATCCGACTTTACTGTTCACCAACGCCGGCATGGTGCAGTTCAAAGACGTGTTTCTTGGGCGCGAGCAACGTCCGTATAACCGCGCGGTTTCTTCGCAACGCTGTGTGCGGGCCGGCGGCAAGCATAACGATCTGGAAAACGTTGGCTACACTGCTCGCCACCATACCTTTTTTGAGATGCTGGGCAATTTCAGCTTCGGTGATTATTTCAAGGAAGAAGCGATTCGCTTCGCCTGGGATTTTCTGGTCGATGTGTTGAAACTACCGCCGGAAAAGTTGTGGATCACTGTATTCGAGGAAGACCCGGAAACAGAAAAAATCTGGTTGGAAATAATCGGCGCAGACCCGGCCCGGTTTAGTCGCATCGGTGCCAAAGACAATTTCTGGCAGATGGGCGATACCGGTCCCTGCGGGCCTTGCAGCGAAATCTTCTACGATCATGGACCCGAGGTTCCTGGCGGTCCGCCTGGCTCGCCGGATGAAGATGGCGACCGTTATATCGAGATCTGGAACCTGGTGTTCATGCAGTACAACCGCTCCGCAGATGGCAATCTAACGCCTTTGCCCAAGCCTTCAGTGGATACCGGCATGGGGTTGGAACGGCTCGCTGCGGTGATGCAAGGGGTGCACAGCAACTATGAGATTGATCTATTTCGCAATCTGATCCAAGCGGTTGCTGAAGTCACCGGCACCACCGATCTGAATCACAACTCCCTGAAGGTGATTGCCGATCATATCCGTTCGACGGCCTTTATGATTGTGGACGGCGTGCTGCCCGACAGAGAAGGACGTGGTTATGTTCTGCGTCGTATCATGCGGCGGGCTATTCGGCACGGCTATACCTTAGGAACCAAAGGGGCGTTCCTGTATCGGCTGATCAAACCCTTGGTCGTAGAAATGGGTGCCGCCTATCCTGAACTCGTCAGCGCCGAACCGCAGGTCACTCGGGTGATCGCCCAAGAAGAAGAACGCTTCGCTGAAACCTTGGAGCATGGCCTGCATTTGCTGGAACAGGATATTCGCGGACTCTCCAATCAGGTTATTCCGGGTAAAACGGTGTTTCGGCTGTATGACACCTTCGGTTTTCCGGTCGATTTGACCGCTGACATCGCCCGTGAACGTGGCCTATCGTTGGATATGGCCGGTTTTGAGCAGGCGATGGAGGCGCAACGCACGCGAGCCCGTGCTGCCAGTCAGTTCGGCGTGCAACACGATCAGGCCTTGACCGTGGAGGAGCGTACCGAATTCTCCGGCTACGAGCGCCTCGAAGATCAGGTTACCGTCACTGCGCTATTTCGCGATGGCCAACCAATCGATATTCTCCAACAAGGCGAAAAGGGGTTGGTGGTGCTGGAACGCACGCCATTCTATGCCGAATCCGGCGGTCAGGTCGGCGATACCGGTCGTTTGGTCAAGGATAACGGTGAATTCCAGGTTGATGACACCCGCAAACAAGGCGATGGCGCTTATATTCACAACGGACTGATGCAACAAGGCGAGCTGCGGGTAGGCGATCCCGTGTCCGCCCAAGTGGATCAGGCCAAGCGCCGGGCTACGGAACTAAACCACTCCGCTACCCATTTGTTACATGCCGCGTTACGGCAAGTGCTGGGCACTCATGTTACTCAGAAAGGCTCGTTGGTAGAACCTAGTCGGTTGCGCTTCGATTTCTCGCATTTCGAACCGGTCACGCCGGCGCAGCTCCAGGATATTGAGCACCTGGTGAATACTTGGGTACGTGCTAACGCTGTCGTTGAAACCCGCTTGATGCCGATTGAAACGGCCCTTGAATCGGGGGCTCTGGCTTTGTTCGGCGAGAAGTATGATCCCGAAGTTCGGGTGTTAAGCATGGGTGCATTTTCTACCGAATTGTGCGGCGGTACCCATGTGCAACGGCTCGGCGACATAGGCTTGTTCAAAATTACCGCGGAAGGCGGCGTCGCCGCCGGGGTCAGGCGTATCGAAGCAGTCACCGGCGACGGCGCTTTGGATTACGTCAACAACCTGCAGCATCAACTGCATGGAGTTGCGCAACTGATCAAAGGCGAACGGGATTCTGTAACGGATAAAGTGCAGCAGCTGGTGGAGAAAGGACGCCGTCTAGAGAAAGAACTGGAACAGCTCAAAGCTAAGCTAGCCAGCGAGCAGGGCAGCGAGCTGGCCGATCAAGCGATTGATATCAATGGCATCAAAGTGCTGGCGGCTCGTCTGGATGGTGCTGATGTCAAGACTCTGCGCGATACCGTGGATCAACTCAAGAACAAGTTGAAAGCTGCCGCCATCGTATTGGCAGCGGTAGAAAACGACAAGGTGCGATTGGTGGCCGGTGTTACCGCATCTGAAACCCAACGTCTCAAAGCCGGCGAACTGGTTAATTTGGTAGCCCAGCAGGTTGGCGGCAAGGGAGGTGGGCGTGCTGATATGGCTCAAGCCGGCGGCGCCGATCCGACTCATTTGGAAGCAGCACTAAGTTCAGTACCGGAATGGGTCAAGGCCCAACTTTCCTAAATGTTTGCGTTTACCACTCCATCTAGTGTCTAATTCGCCCCTTTTGGCAGGGATTGTATGGCTCTTCTAGTACAAAAATACGGCGGTACCTCAGTAGGCAGCATTGAACGCATTGAGGCGGTTGCCGATAAAGTTATTTCTTACAGCAATAGCGGTCATGGGGTCGTGGTTGTGGTTTCGGCAATGAGCGGGGAAACCGACCGATTGCTGGGTTTAGCGAAAGCGATTACTCCGCGCCCTAGTCCTCGTGAGCTGGATGTGCTGCTTGCTACCGGCGAACAGGCTTGCATCGCATTGCTGTGTATCGCTTTGGAAAAGCGCGGTCACGTAGCGCGTTCTTACACCGGACACCAAGTCCATATTCTGACCGACAGCGCCCATAACAAGGCGCGCATCCAAGATATCGAAGCGAAACGTATCCGCGCCGATTTGGATGCGGGCAAGATTGTGGTTGTCGCCGGTTTTCAGGGTATCGATGAACACGGCAACATCACTACCTTAGGACGTGGCGGTTCTGACACCACTGCGGTCGCTTTGGCTGCCGCACTCAAAGCCGATGAGTGCCAGATTTTTACCGACGTTGATGGCGTATACACCACTGACCCGCGGGTAGTGACACAGGCTCGCCGATTGCAGCGGATTACTTTCGAGGAAATGCTGGAGCTTGCCAGTCTGGGATCGAAGGTCCTGCAAATCCGCTCGGTGGAATTCGCCGGCAAGTACAGTGTTCCCCTGCGTGTGCTTTCGTCCTTTCAGGAAGGTGAAGGCACCCTGATCACTTATGAGGAAGCTCTGATGGAACAACCGCTTATTTCGGGCATAGCGTTTAGTCGAGACGAAGCCAAGCTGACGGTTCTTGGCGTTCCAGATCGACCCGGCATCGCATTCAGCATCCTGGAAGGGATTGCCGGCGCTAATATCGAAGTAGACATGATCATTCAGAATATCGGTCGTGATGGCACGACCGATTTCACCTTTACCGTTCATCGTAACGATTATGAGCGGGCCCTGGAAATCCTGAGAGTACAGGCCCAGGCGTTGGGCGCGCGGGAAGTCATGGGTGATAAAAAGATTGTCAAAATCTCCCTGGTCGGGGTGGGGATGCGTTCTCACGCCGGTATTGCCAGCACCATGTTTCAGGCTTTAGCCGGAGAAGGCATCAATATTCGCATGATTGCCACTTCGGAAATCAAGATTTCGGTCGTCGTCGACGAGAAGTATTTAGAGTTGGGCGTGCGCACTTTGCATGATGCCTTCCATTTAGACCAGGCACCGACGGAATCGCGATCCGCTGGAGCCACTGTTCACCCAGCGATGGAGAACAGTTAAGAATGTAGCAACCCCGTCTGAACCCCAGTGGGGTTATTACAGTGTGGGCAAATACGCCCGGCCTTATATAAAGCTCGCCCCCTAGCGAGGTCGTAGACACGGAGAATAACATGCTTATTTTAACGCGCAGAGTTGGTGAAACCCTGATGATTGGTGACGAAGTCACGGTCACTGTGTTGGGTGTAAAAGGCAATCAAGTTCGCATCGGCGTCAATGCGCCTAAAGACATCGCCGTACACCGAGAAGAGATTTACGAGCGTATTAAACGCGAACAACAGGAAAATGCCGCTGCTGTCGCCGCTGAAGGTAACGTTGAAACAGGCAACGAAGCCCCTTAGTCAAACATGCTGAAGTCTTTACGGTAGTTGATTTCAAAGGTATCCTTAGCGTTCGTCTACCGTTTCGAAGGCGATGATTGAAGGTAACCAGTATTAGGAGAGATGGCCGAGCGGCTGAAGGCGCTCCCCTGCTAAGGGAGTATGGGGCTAATAACTCCATCGAGGGTTCGAATCCCTCTCTCTCCGCCATTTGGTTGCCTTAGTTTGACAAATCCCTATGCGACTCGCATAATTCCGCAAGCAAGAAACGCGCCCGTAGCTCAGTTGGATAGAGTACCTGGCTACGAACCAGGCGGTCGGAGGTTCGAATCCTTCCGGGCGCGCCAATTAAATCAACGAGTTGCGCTTGTTATTTAATTTGATTTTTGCTTGTTAAGGCCAGATTTTCGCTCTAGCACCCACACTGCACCCACATTTTCCGGTGGTAGGATAAGATAGGATAAGACAAGAGATCAACTTTATCGTATTACGAGACCGATGCTTTGTTCTCTGTACTGGTCAAGCAAAACCTGACACTTTGATTTGAGACATTTCAAATTCTACTGGGGCCAAGTCACAATTAGCCGTATGTAGTCTGTCGTGATTGTGGTAGCAAATATACTTCTCGACATCCTGCTTCATCGCCTGACAGGTCAGGTGATAGACTTTGAGCAACCATTCGTTCTTCAAACTGCCGAAAAAACGCTCCACCACCGCTTTATTCCCAACACGCGCCAACACCGCTCATCAATGCCTTGATATGCTGCTTTGCAAGCAGCATGCGATATCGCATGCTGGTATATTGCGAGCCTCTATCCGACATTCCGCATACAGATGCAACGTACTGAATAATTTTGATTAATTTTTATGCCAGCCACATCAGTAAAAGCTTATATATCAGCAAATTCAGCTAGTTGTGTAATTGGTGTGCGGAATGTCAGCTTTAAACCTAGACTTTTCATGAGGTTACGAACCCGATAGCGGCCCATGTTGAAGCCTTCTTTGCGCAGTTTCTTTGACATGCCCCTTGATCCCATACTTCCCGGCTGTCAGTAAACAGGTGCCTCATCCGCCGATACAGATGGAATTCATCTGCCGTAATCAGTCGAGCTGGGCGCTTCAGCCAAGCATAGTAGGCCGCGTGGCTCACGTGCATCACCTGACAGCACAACCGGATCGGATAGTCATGGGATAGTTCTTTGCTAAAGTTAAACTTTACTTGATTTCTTTCGCAAAGAAGGCACTGGCCTTTTTTAAGATTTCTTTCTCCATCCGTAACCGCTTGACTTCCTTGCGCAAGGCCAGCAATTCCGTCTTTTCTCCCACCGTCATTAAGCTATCGCCTTTCGCTTGTTCCTGCTGTTGTTTCCATCAATACAGCAAGTTCGTTCAAAGCCCCAGCGAAGCCGCCGCTTCAGCAACGCTATAATCTTGTTCTGTCACCAACCCTACCGCTTCTTCTTTAAACTCTGCACCGTAGCTCTTGTAGTATCGTTTCTTGCTCATAGACACCTCGATTGAAAATTCAATTATCCTATTTCGATGTGTCAAGTCCCAT
>JAZBPA010000102.1:0-3230 GCA_036351435.1 Candidatus Competibacteraceae bacterium | reverse complement strand
TAATAGACCGACTTCGCCCTCTCGGAAACCAATCGCAGTGCGTGACGATTTTCGCTCCTGCTAGCAATCTTGTTGAGGTCCAGATTACGATTTTTTTCGTTTAGCTCGGAATGAGTAATGGGTAACCAACGCGCGGCCACGTAATTCCCATAGTAATTGGGTGGAACCGATCCGGGCTTCCCACCGCTCCCAAGGGCCATGGCGGTCATGGCCAAATGCACAACGATGCCCACCCAAGCGCCGACAAAAATGATTCGCGTTGAGGCGTACCAACGGTTGCGCACGCTGTTCCAGGTGAATGGATTGGATAACGGCGCCCTTGGACTCAATTCGGGCCAACACCCGGTCGAGTTCGGTAAGCTGTCTCCGCAGCGAGCCAGTTCTCAAGTTACAACGACACTTCACGGTACTGAGTATTGCCGTGACTGAGTAAATTGGGTGTGGGTCGATCATCGGCACTGAGGCATTCATGATGGTCTTCCTGGTGTCTTCACTCGCCCGACCGTACGGCTAATCAATGAAATCAGATCACCCCCCGTCAACCAGGGGCAAGCGGACTGAAGCTGGCGTAGTAGTAGTGTAGTGATCCGGAACGCATCTTCTGGTGTCACCGGTACCGCGCGAACCGGCTGGTCCTTGGCGAACACCCGGATAAACACGTGTTGGCCCTGATCCTCAATGGAAAACCCTTTGTTGTTCTGGTCGCCATGATTAGTAAATTCGCACTTCGGACGAAATCCCAGTAATACGGCAGCCACCATGGGCAACTCCTGGCGGGTTAGCTGCAGGCGCAATTTATTACCCCAGTCATATTGTCGTTGGCCCTGAGCTAATGCGGCATCCAAGGTCAGAGTAGGGACGTGGCTGCGGGTCAGGGTGGGTTCGAAGCAGAGTGCGGCTTTCTGGCCGTAGACGTGCACGCTCAGGCGAGTCTGGTTCTGGGCAGGTGACGCCGGCTCGGGAATCGAGTGGCCTGGCGCTGGTGTGAAGGACGCCGCTTCCGGTGCGGATGGCCTGGCGTCAGACCCACTCTCCTCAGCATCACTGACCGGCTGGAGATGACGTGGTGGGGCTGATGGCGTAGATGCCTCTCCAGATACCGTAGTTTCGCTGGCTGCGTTAATAACCCGGATCAGGTAGGCCAGACCACCGGCATGTTGGGCCTCTGCTTGTACCAAGGCTTGCATGATCCGATCAATGGGTTCTTGAGCAGTGAGCTTTTTCAGCGCACTCGAAGACAGGACGGGTAATCCCAGCTCTGTAAGCCGGGCATTCAGTTCGCTGCGCTTTTTCGGTGGTGGTAGCGATGGAGGGTTCTTTACTGAAGCGAGCATGGCGTTCTCCGGTGGCACAGCCGGCACAATTTCGGCCTCTACCTCCGATTTGCCACAGTTTTGAAAACGCGCAAGCCCTATTATTCTCCCGATGTCCTTTATTGCCGGTACGGTATCTTTCCCGCTGGGCAGATGCCGCATCTGCTCTGCAAGTTCAATTATCAGACTCCGTTTGCGATTACAATCGCTATTCGTTTTCTAAAAGATAGGTTTCACAAGAAATGACCCGCGCAAAGCTCATTGCGAGGGGCGCCATGAAAGCTGCGTGCACCTGTGGTGCAGCGACTTCCTGACCGTTGAAAGCTTGTTCCTTAGCGCCACAAGCATCCTCCACAACGGTGACTGCATAGCCGAGATCAGTTGCTGCGCGGGCAGTAGAATCGATACACATCTGGCTCATAGCGCCACAAATGACGATGTCAGTGATGCGCTTTGTCTCCAGGTCCTGATGAAGGGAGGTCTCCTGAAAGCTATTGGGTCGGTGCTTTAGAATGACCAGTTCTCCCTCATGTGGAGTAACCGAGGGATGAATTTCTGCCCCATGCGTTCCCGGCCGAAAGAATGGGGCATCATCCGATGGGATTTCATGACGGACATGAATAATGCTGTGACCTTTGCGGCGGGCGAAATTCAATAGGCGTGATGCGTTTGCCGATACCTCCAGCATCTTATCGACTGGCCACCGGCCATCGTCAAAATAGTCGTTCTGTATATCCACCAAGACAAGTGCTGTATTGGACATTTTGAGCCTCCTCTTTTTACCATTGAACCGATATTTTCTTCTCCTTTGGCGTCGATTGTAATCGGCGTAAACGACATTTCATGTGCTATAAATGCCACATGACACCACTTGAAACAGACCATTCCATTGCCATTATTGCCTATCCCGATGTACAGATGTCTGCTGTGCTTAGCCTTCGTGGCTTGTTAATGATCGCCAATCGTCACAGCCAACAATACGGCGGCTCCCAATTAAAAGCGACCGAGGTGTCTAAACAGACGCAAGGTGGGGCACTACATTCTGCCGCGCGACAAAACACGCGTTTTAGACTGGGCTAAGACGCGTCCAGCATCCCCTTCACCCGAGCTAACAACGCTTCACCCGAATCTAACTGAATCAGCCACTCACCGATCTGCGCCAAGCGCTCGGGATCGTGGATCTGTTCCAAGAGGGGGGCCAAGGCATTCGCGGTCATCGTATCGAAGCGCACCCGGCTTTGCCGGAGCAGCATGACGCGTTCACTTTGCAGCCCTTGCTCTCGGCCCTGTTCCAGCCCTTGCTCTCGGCCCTGTTCCAGCCCTTCGGCATAGCCGCCCTCGCGCCACTGTTGTTTCCACTGCTGGACTCGTTGCGCTAACATCGTACGTACCTCGTCAAGTTCAATCATCGGTTCGCTGGCGGTGTCGGTATCGGCCAGGATCACCCGCCGGATCCACACCGTAAAGGCCCGCCGCAGGCTGGTTTGTTGCGGTTGTTTGAGCCAGTCCACCAGCGCTGTCACGATGGCCAGCACATCGTCCGGGGTGCGACTGTTCTCCAACCGGAACACCGCGGCGACCAGATTGCGCAAGCCAGCCAGCTGGTGGTCGCTGTAAGTGCCCTCATCCAACAGCAAGTAACGCTGCTGGGGCTGATACGCCTTCAGCTCGGTAGGTGCCGGTTCCATCAGCTGGGCTAACTCCACCGCTGCCGTCCAGCGCGTGTCCCCATTGTACAACACGATGGGTAATACCGGCGGTAATCGGTTTTCATTGAGTGACTGACTGCGAATCAGGTCCTGATACAGCAAACCGGTGTAGCTCAGGATGCGCACCGCCATGAAGCGATCCACACTGGATTGGAATTCTAGCAGTAGGTACACATACAGCCAGTGGTCCTGAAACCGCACCCGCCAC
>JAZBPA010000101.1:0-5215 GCA_036351435.1 Candidatus Competibacteraceae bacterium | reverse complement strand
TTCACACCGTGAGCATACGCATGATCGACTTCAAAGGCCACCGCTTTGAAAAAGACGTCATTCTGACCAGTGTCCGGTGGTATTTAACCTATCCGCTGAGTTACCGAAACTTGGAAGCGATGATGGCGTCCTGGCATCGCCAAAACGAAGCCAGTCAGCGTTTGGCCGCTATTCCGGGTGTCGGGCTACTGACTGCCACTGCGCTCGTGGCCACCGTGGGTGACGCCAAGCACTATCGCAATGGTCGCCAGTTCGCGGCAGCCCTCGGCCTCGTGCCGAGACAGCACTCGTCCGGCGGCAAGAATCGTTTGCTAGGTATCAGTAAACGGGGCGATGGTTATCTGCGGCGCTTATTGATCCATGGTACACGGACGGTGTGGTGTGCTCACCATCGCCATCCTGATTTCGAGCAAACCTGGTTGGGAAAACTGGCGAAACGCCGCCCAACCAACGTGGCGCTGGTAGCCCTGGCCAATAAACGGGCCCGAACCATCTGGGCCATGCTCTACCATGGTCGGTTTTATGACCCGGATTTCAAACCGGGCTTAGCTTCGGCGCAGGGCGGGTAGGGAGACTATTTGAGGTTTTTGCACGACCACCGAGTGCGTAGGTGATTGATCGAATAATGGCAGGACAGGTCAACCCGGGATCGGCCGAACCCGCAACGCAACAAGCGCTCTAAGCGCGTGGTTTTGATGGGGCACCGATCCGCGGATTTCATTAAGGCCGGAGATTCAAAAATCTCATGTGAAGGCCGAGTACATGGCCGCAACTTCTCCTGACAGCATGCCTCGATCAAGATCGCTTGCAATTCCCGGCGCTTCCATACATGCGTTATTTTCAGACAAACAGGATTCGACTATCTCCGCGCGGAATTAGGCCAAGGAATAGAATTGTTCGGCGGCGGATAGATCCTGCCCATCGCTGGTGACCATCTGGCCTTTCTTGATCATGTGCATCAGTTCGATCCCACGTAAGGTGCGGCGGGCCGAGTGGAAGGTTTTCAAGCCAAGCATGGGCTTGACGGTCCGTTTGATCGCCCGATGATCCTGCTCGATCAGGTTGTTTAGATACTTATGGCGGATGGTGATCTCGACGCCAGGGTCAGCGTTGAGCGCTTCAAGGGCGGCGGTATTGGCACCGCTTTTAACGATGATGATTGTGTCCGGGCAGCCGTGCTGCCGAATCGCTTTGTTGAAAAAGCGCAGCGCAGCTTTCTTGTCACGATGGGCAGTGAGCAGAAAGTCGATGGTCTGGCCGGCTTTGTCAACGGCACGATAAAGATATTTCCACTTGCCCTTATCCTAGCTGTCCAGAATCCATATAGGGGTATGTTCGGGATACGTGTAATAGTAAGTCACTTCAGTCAACTTGCCGTGATCGTTTCACTATATCGCCGACCACCCCGCGACTGACACGCGCTCCGATTTCAACATGAATCTGTCGGACACTAAGGTCAGTGGACTGCGCCAACTGCTCGATTTTTGCGAGCAGCCATTGCGAGGTACGTGGCCGTCCAAGCGTTTTGCCGCGTGAACGGGCTGCCTTCATTCCCGCTTGAACCCGCTCACTAATTAAGGCGGACTCCAGCTCCGCCATCGCACCGATCAAGGTAAACATCGCTTTACCCATGGGCGAGGAGGTATCAATCTGATCCTGCACGCTAATAAAGCGGATACCCAGATGGTTAAACTCTTCGAGCGCAGTCAACAGATGCTTGGTCGAGCGCGCAAAACGGTCAAATTTCCAAACCAGCACGGTATCGATGTCGTAGTTGCGCGCCGCGGCCATCAATTGATCAAGTTGGGGCCGTCCTTGTTTGCGCCCCGAGACCGCGACATCGCAGTATTCATGGGTAATCGTCAATCCGGCTCTATCGGCATACGCGCGTAATCCATCGTTTTGCAAGTCCAGTTTCTGATCCGCAGTGGATACCCGCATGTAGAGGGCAGTGCGATTTGAGGCTATCATGGTGTCCGAAAATGTTTACTTTTTCGGACATAGTGTAAGGCGACCGTAGGCGATTGTAAAACTGGCTTTTTTTAATCGCCAATGGCACACCCTTTTTCGGACACCTGAAAACGATGGCTTCGGTTGAACGAACCGCTTACCCGCGATTGCGCGCTTTACCCAGTGATGACGAGTTGCAAGCCAGTTACGCGCTTGACGAGGAGGATGAAGCGTTTATCCGCCGGCATGCCAACGGTGGTCGACAACGACTGACCTTGATCCTGATGTATAAAACGCGTCAGCAGTTGGGCTATTTTCCCGCTATCGAGACGGTACCCGAACCGATCAGGCTATTTTTGGCCACGGCACTGCAGTTGCCCGCATCGACGCCGGTGCTGGATCAGGTCAGTCAACGAAAAACCCGCTACCGCTACCAACAGCTCATCCGCAAAAAGCTCGGTTGTACGCCATACACCGAAGGCGGGGCAGCGGTCATCGCGCCGCTCATTCGCCAGGCGGCTCATACCATGAGCGATCCAGCTGATCTGATCAATGTCGCGGTCGACGAACTGTTCAAAGCCAATATCGAGCTGCCAGCATTCAGCACGCTGGACCGGCTGGTAGGGCATATCCGACAGAACGTTCACGAGACGCTGTATCGGAAAATAACCGCCGGACTCACCGCTGAGCAGCAACAAGCCCTGGATCAACTACTGGAAGTGATGCCCGGAGAGACGATCACCGGTTTTACCCGCCTGAAGCAAACGCCAGGCCCGGCCACGTTGATGCAGGTCCGCGAATGGGCTGAGCATCTGGCGAAGTTGGATGCCATCGGCGATCCGGCACCGTCGCTGGCGGGTGTTGCCCATACCAAAATCCGCCAGTTTGCCGCCGAGGCTACGGCGCTCGAAGTCGGTGATTTTCGCGATCTGCATCAGCCGGGAAAACGCCATGCGTTATTACTCTGTCTGCTCCACCAAGCGCAATCGCGTACCCGAGATGAACTGGTCGAGATGTTTCTTAAGCGCATGCGACGAACGCAAAATAACGCGCATGAGCAGCTTCGCACCCTGCAAGAGCGCCACCGCGAGCTGGAAGAAAAACTGATCGGTGTTCTGGGCGAAGTATTGCAACGCGCTAAAACAGACCACCCCAACGATCATTTCGGAAAGGACATCCGCGCGGTGTTCACCGAGCACGGCGGCGTTGATGCCTTGGCAGAGCAATACAGCACCGTAGCCGCTTACCATCAGAATAACTTTCTGCCTCTGCTGTGGCCGATTCATGCGAGGAATCGCGCGGTGTTATTTCGCGTGTTGGAGTTATTGCAGATCGAGTCGGCAACCCAGGATACGCGGTTGATAAAGGCTTTCCAACTCGTACACCACTATCGCCACAGCCGCCGCGATACGCTATCGGTCGAGATCGATATGCGCTTCGTTTCGCAGCGCTGGCGCGATTATGTCTGTCAGCCGAAAACCGGTGTTGACCGGCGTGCGCTGAAAGTCTGTGTGTTCATTGCGATCGCCGAAGCGTTGGACAGTGGCGATCTGTATGTCCGTGGCTCTGAAGCCTACGCGGATTATCGCCGCCAGTTATTGCCTCGGCATGAATGCCAACAACGATTGGCGGACTACTGCCAGGCGCTGGATTTACCACCATCGAGCCACGAACTGGTCAGCACACTGCGTACACAGTTAACGGAACTGGCCGCAGCGGTCGATGCGCATTTTCCTGATAACAGCGAGCTGACGATTGATCCTGATGGGACACCCCACTTGAAACGCCAACCGGCCGCGGTTTCGCCGGAAGGCTTACAGGCTTTCGAAACAGCGGTCCGCAAGCGCATGCCCGAGCGGCATTTGCTCGATATTCTCAAGCATGTTCACCATTGGGTGCCGTACACACGCCATTTCGGTCCGCTGTCGGGGTCGGAGCCGAAACTGGCCGATGCGATTCGACGTTACTTGTTCGCCGTCTTTGGTTATGGCTGTAATTTGGGAGCCAGCCAAACGGCACGGCATGCGCCGGATGTGATTCATCGGCAAACGCTTCGGCGTATCAACACCCAGCACATTAATACCACTAAGCTGGAGGCAGCGTTGAACGATATTATTGCTGAGTATACCCGCTTTCCCTTACCGCATTTTTGGGGCGATAAGAAAATCGCGATTGCTGATGGTACGCATATGGCGCTTCGGGAAAATTCTCTCCTGGGTGAGCGTCATATTCGTTACGGCGGTTACGGCGGTATCGCTTATCACCATATTTCGGCAACCTATATCGCGTTGTTCAGCCACTTCATCGGCTGTGGCGTCTGGGAAGCAGTGTATATCCTTGATGGCCTGTTGCAGAACCGATCGGAACTGCAACCCGACACCGTGCATGCCGATACCCACGGCCAAAGCGAACCGGTCTTTGCACTGGCGTATTTATTGGGCATCCAATTGTTTCCTCGCATGCGCACCTGGAATGACGCGATCTTTTATCGCCCGGATAAAACAACCCTGTATCGGCACATCGATCCCTTATTTAGCCAAACGATCGACTGGAACCTGATCGAGACCCACTGGCTGGATATGATGCAGGTGGTGTTATCGATTCAAGCTGGCATCGTACTGCCGTCGATGCTGTTGCGTAAACTTGGCAGTCACAACCGCCAGAACAAACTGTATCGGGCTTTTCGCGAGCTGGGGCGGGTACAGCGCACGCTGTTTTTGCTGCGCTATATTTCAGAAACAGATTTTCGTCAAAGTATCCGCGCCGAGACGACCAAAATCGAGTCGTACAATGATTTTCTAGATTGGATCGCATTCGGCGGCCCGGTGCTGAAAAGCGGCGATCAGGTGGAACAGGCGAAACGCATCAAGTATATGAATCTGGTCGCCAACGCCATCATGCTGCATAACGTTGTCGATTTGACGAACGTATTAAACGCGATGGCCGCAGAAGGCTACGTGATCACCAAAGCGTTAGTCGCCGCCCTCAGCCCTTATATGCGCGAACATCTTCGCCGTTTTGGGCAATATTTCTTGGATATGGAGGAACCTGCTCCGCCATTAGTGCCGAGACCCGTTCCGATCGTGTCTTGATCCAAGCTCTGGTTAGCTGAAGTGACTCACTATTACACGTATCCCGAACATACCCCTATTTGATACTCACTCGGCGTCAGATCAGGTTTTGGAGTCATAAGTCATTACAGCTCAGCTAGTTGACCATATCTACCGCATTATCGGCGCTCTGGACGGCAGACCAATCAATTTCA
>JAZBPA010000100.1:0-2728 GCA_036351435.1 Candidatus Competibacteraceae bacterium | reverse complement strand
GACTGTCCAGGATATAAAGAAAACGCATTGAAATGATTAAAGAAAAATCACTTTCCTAAATACCTAATCTGCACATTCTGCGCCAACCGGTTAGTCTGTTTTGGCGCATCGACGACTGATCGTGTTTAGTCATTAAGATAGCGTTACATAGACCCTAAACGTTTGCCAATACGTCAAATGACGCACGTCATTTACTCCATTGTCGGACCCTGTCGATACAGCGAAAAATGGCCACCACAGGGACATTGAGCCCCTGCATTTTGCACAGCTGACTAGAGGTATCCGACGTTATGAGTGATTCGCGTTTTTTTAAACTGAGAAGCGCCGCTTTTCCCCGGAAAGGCATAGCCGGGCTATTATCGTCCGCAGTGTTTGCAGGGCTTGTCGGGATGGGTACAGCCCTGGCGGAAGTGAATACCACCGGTCTTGCAGTGACTGACGACACGGTAACGGTCAGTATTCTGCACTCGGTTACCGGAACCATGGCGATTTCCGAAACGGGTTCAGTACAAGCGGAAAAACTCGCTATAGAGCAGATCAACCAATCCGGTGGCGTGTTGGGCCGCCAAATCGAATACATCCAGGAAGACGGTGCATCCGACTGGCCCACCTTCGCCGAGAAAGCCAGGAAGTTGCTACTCAACGACAAAGTCGCAGCAGTGTTCGGCTGTTGGACATCGGCCTCCCGCAAAGCCGTGCTGCCGGTGTTCGAGCAATATAACGGCATGTTGTATTACCCCACTTTCTACGAAGGGTTGGAACAGTCACCCAACGTCATTTACACCGGCCAGGAAGCGACTCAACAAATCATTGCGGGTATCGACTGGGTGGTTAGAGAGAAAGGCGCAAAGAGTTTTTATCTGTTGGGGTCCGACTATATCTGGCCGCGCACGTCTAACAAGATCGCCCGCAAACACATTGAGAAATTAGGACTCAAGGTGGTCGGCGAAGAGTATTACCCGCTGGGCCATACCCAATTCAACTCGGTAATCAACAAAATCAAACTCAGAAAACCGGACGTGATCTACGCGATCGTGGTCGGCGGTTCCAACGTGGCGTTTTATAAACAGCTGAAAGCGGCTGGTATCGACATGACTAAGGAAGATCCGTTGCTATTGACCATCTCGGTGACCGAAGACGAAATCCGCGGTATTGGTGGCGATAATATTGAGGGTGCTTATGCAGCGATGAAGTACTTCCAATCGCTGGATAACCCCAACAACGAAGCCTTCGTCAAAGCGTTCAAAGCGAAATGGGGTGACGACATCGTCATCGGCGATGTGACGCAAGCAGCCTATTTAGGTCCTTGGTTGTGGAAGGCCGCCGTTGAGAAAGCCGGCAGTTTCGACGTCGATAAAGTGCGTGCGGCATCCCCCGGCATTGAGTTGGATACCGCTCCCGAGGGTTACGTGCGCATCCACGAGAATCACCACCTCTGGTCAAAAACCCGTGTCGGTCGCGCTAAGGCTGACGGTCAGTACGAACTGGTCTTTGAAACCGCTGAGCTGATGGAACCCGATCCATTCCCCGAAGGGTATCAATAAGTTTTGACCCTTGCGCCGCTCTCCCCGGGTATCACTACCGATACCGGGGAAGCGGAATTACTTGACCACTAATACCAATTCCCGAAATTCTTGATGCATTGAGCGGATGTGCCGTAAGCAGCACGCCAGGAAGCGTGCGTAGCGAATGTGTGAAGGACAGCACACTTGAGCGGCGCTGGCACTCCGGTCGAAATGCATCAGCACTAATGAGAATTGGTATAAGTCAGGAGAACGGTTATGTTTGCCGACTATACCTGGGCTGAGCTGGGTTCTATTTTTGCGATGCAGGGCTTTGCCGGACTGATCTTGTTCTCAGTCTTCGTGCTGATGGCGCTGGGATTAGCGGTAATCTTCGGCCAGATGGGCGTAATCAACATGGCTCACGGTGAATTTATGATTCTCGGTGCTTATGTGACTTACCTCTGCTCAACCCTATTCGAAGCCTATCTACCTAATTTATTCAACATTTACTTCTTCGTGGCGATGGCGCTAGCGTTTGTAGCCGCCGGCACGCTAGGCATGTTCGTTGAATGGGCGCTGATTCGCCATTTATACCACCGCCCTTTGGATACCTTGTTGGCGACTTGGGGGCTGAGTTTAATTCTCCAACAAACCTACCGTTCGGTGTTCGGTGCCCGCGAAGTGGGCGTCACGCTACCGGACTGGCTGCTGGGTTCGATTGTGATCACGGATTTAATCCAGATTCCCATCAATGGGCTGTTTGTGATGGGTTTGACGCTGCTCACCACGGTTGGGGTTTATTTACTGCTATTCCGGTCGCGACAGGGCAAAAAAACCCGGGCGGTGGTGCAAAACCGCACGATGGCCGGTGCTGTCGGCATCAATACCGAATGGGTTGACCGCTTCACCTTCGGTATCGGCTGCGGCATCGCCGGGATTGCCGGTAGCGCATTCACCATGATCGGTTCCACCGGGCCAACGGCGGGCCAACTGTACATCGTCGATACCTTTCTGGTCGTGGTCTTCGGTGGCGCCGGGAGCCTGCTCGGTACTATTGCGTCAGCGTTCACGATCAGCCAAGCCCAGTCCACCATGGAATTTTTCCTGTCCGGGTCAATGGCCAAAGTCCTCACCCTGTTGACCGTGGTCGGCATCTTGATGCTGCGTCCGGAAGGTCTCTTTTCTCTGAAAATACGTCGCTAAGAGGTCTGCTATGCGTACCG
>JAZBPA010000099.1:0-2370 GCA_036351435.1 Candidatus Competibacteraceae bacterium | reverse complement strand
TCTTGATGATAGCGGCGATGAATCGATTCCTTTGAGATGTAGCGCAAGGTATCGTTCATCCAACCCATGTTCCATTTCATGCTGAAGCCCAGACCGCCGATATAGGTCGGACGGGTCACTTGCGGCCAGGAGGTCGATTCTTCGGCAATGATCAGGGTGCCCGGATGCTCGCCGTGTAACACCGTATTCAATTCGCGCAGAAAATCAATCGCTTCCAGATTTTCTCGACCGCCGTATTGATTGGGAATCCATTCGGTGCGGGAATAATCCAAATACAGCATGGAGGCGACCGCATCCACCCGTAACCCGTCCAAATGAAATTCTTCAAACCAGTATTTGGCGCTCGACAGCAAAAAGCCTTTTACTTCGTAGCGACCAAAATTATAAATCAGGGTGGACCAATCCAAATGCTCGCCGCGGCGAGGATCGGCATGTTCGTAAAGCGGTTCACCGTCGAAAGAAGCCAGACCGTGAGCGTCCTTGGGGAAATGCGCCGGCACCCAGTCGAGTATTACGCCGATGTTATGCTGATGGCAGTAGTCGACGAAATAACGGAAGTCGTCCGGGCTGCCGAACCGACTGGTGGGGGCGAAATAACCGGTGGTTTGATAGCCCCAGGAGGCATCGTAGGGATGCTCGGTGATCGGCATCAGTTCGATATGGGTGAACCCCATGTCGACCACGTAATCCACCAGTCGGTGGGCCAGCTCCCGGTAATTCAAGAACTCGCCTTCCCAACCACGTTGCCAGGACCCCAGATGAACCTCATAAGTCGACATCGGTTCATGCAGCCAATCCGACCTTTCCCGGCGGGCTAACCAGTCTTGGTCGGCCCATGCGTAGCCGCTGCCTTCGGTCACGATAGAGGCGGTGCCGGGACGCACTTCGAACTGCTGTCCGAAGGGATCGGATTTCAGCACAATGGAGCCCCGACTGCGGTTGCGAATCTCGAACTTGTAATATGCCCCTGCAGCTAGGCCGGGAACAAATAACTCCCAGATCCCGCTGCCACCACGCACCCGCATGAGATGGGTGCGGCCATCCCAGCGATTGAAGTCGCCAACCACGCTAACTCTTTCGGCGTTGGGTGCCCACACGGCGAATAGCACCCCGGGCACGTTATCAACCGTGCGGGGATGGGCGCCAAGGAAACGGTAGGCATGCCAATGCTTGCCTTCGTTGAACAGATGTAAATCAAAATCCTCTAGCTGAGGCGGAAAGCAATACGGATCGTAGCCGATATACTCACGATTATCGTAATCGCTCCAACGCAGACGATAGCGTTCAGGGACAGCGTTCGCATCGCCTTGCCATTCGAAGAAGGCGGTGTCCGGCACGCGTTGCATGGCGAGACCGTTCCCCTCGGCGATACTTACCTCTTGAGCATTCGGTAGATAAGCACGTACCACAACTTTTTTCCCACTAGGATGCCGACCCAATACACTGAAAGGGTCGTGATGGCGGGTTTCAATAATGTTTTGCAGATCTTGACTCAGTTTTGTCATGGGCTATATCCGTGTTGCAACGCAAGAAGAGCAGTGGCCCATCCCGAGGCCCTTCTTCAAGGGTTTGGTATTCGCTTGTTGTGAAGAACATTAGACGGGAAGAACCCCGTCTTCGGGATGTGGCATTAATCTGGTGAGGGGACACGCTGTCGGACGATCGCGCAGTATACCCTTGGCGGGCGATTCTGCAGCGGGTTTTCGGACGCTGACCAGTGGATTCCCCCTCCCGCACAATCAACGTAGCATATGCGGTTGAATTTTGTCATGATAACACGCTTTGGCAAGCGCTGATGAATTGCCTGTGGGCAGTGCATGGTTTCTGAATCCTCGAGGGGTATTTGATGATCATTTATAATTTGTTTCCGTTGTTGGCCGGTCATATGGGTGAGTGGAAGGCTCACATTGACCGAGCCGCCGACATGGGATTTGACTGGGTGTTTGTGAATCCCATACAGAAACCGGGCATGTCAGGGAGCTTGTATTCCATCTCCGACTATTTTCAAATCAACCCGCTGTTTGTTGATGCGGAGAGTAAACTATCCGCCGAGCAGCAAATGCGCGCAGTGACCAAGGCCGCTGAACAACGAGGCATGGGCATGATGGTGGATCTGGTGATCAACCATTGCGCGATAGACTCGGAACTGACCAAAAAGCATGACAATTGGTTTATGCATGAAGGCAACGGTAGCATCACGCACCCGTTTTGCATCGACGACGGTGAAAAAGTGGTGTGGGGGGATTTGGCCCGCTTCGATCATGAGCATACTGCCGATCCCGAGGGACTGTACCAGTTCTTCCGTGAAATCGTTGAATACTTGATTAAGCTCGGATTCAAGGGGTTTCGTTGCGACGCTGCTTATCAATT
>JAZBPA010000098.1:0-8405 GCA_036351435.1 Candidatus Competibacteraceae bacterium | reverse complement strand
CTTCGATCATGAGCATACTGCCGATCCCGAGGGACTGTACCAGTTCTTCCGTGAAATCGTTGAATACTTGATTAAGCTCGGATTCAAGGGGTTTCGTTGCGACGCTGCTTATCAATTGCCCCGCCGCCTATGGGAACGTCTGATAAAAGATGTACGCGCTCAATGCCCGGATGCGGTGTTTACCGCCGAGACTCTGGGCTGTACCACTGAAGAAACCAAGGAAACGGCCCAAGCGGGCTTTGATTACGTGTTCAACAGCTCCAAGTGGTGGGATTATAATGGCCCGTGGCTGATGGCGCAGTATCAATTGGTACGGGAAATTGCGCCCTCTATTAGCTTTCCCGAGAGTCACGATACCGATCGGCTGTTTGAGGAAGCGCAGGGCAACATAGACGCCGTTAAGCAGCGTTTTCTGTTTTCCTCGTTGTATTCAGCGGGCTCCATGATTCCGATGGGTTTCGAATTCGGCTTCCGCAAACGCTTGCACGTGGTGGAAACACGCCCCAGCGATTGGGAGGAATCGAATGTCGATCTACGCAATTTCATCACCAAGGTCAACGCCGTTAAACACCGCTACGGGATTTTCCAAGAGGATTGCCCGACCAGCATTCTGCCTTATCATAATTCCAATATTCTGTTGCTCTGGAAAGCCTCGAACAAGACTTCGGAAGAAGCCTTGCTGATACTGAATAAAGATCCTTGGAATCATCAGTCTTTTCAGGTCGACAATCTGAGCGATTGGGTGCAAGCCGGTGCGCCGCTGCGCGATGTGTCGCCTGAGTATTCGCTGGACTACATCCCCACCCAACCGTTTTCTTACGATTTGCGACCGGGCCAGGGTTTGGTGCTGGTCACCGATCGCAATGAGTCGACAAATCCTTCCTGATATCACGTCAAGCAACAACTAAAAGGTTTCCTGTTGATGAGCGAACTTCCCGAATATGTAGACGGCCTGCCCAACATTTGCGGCGCGGAAGCCACGATTGACTCCGCCCTGCGCAAAGCCCAGACCCAACCGGTTTTTCTGCCTGACAGCGGTATTGATTTTAAACGGATAAAAAGTGCCTCAGCGGTCGCGTTGCATATGCATCAACCGCTGATTCCAGCGGGCGGTGGTGATCTGCACAGCGCGGAGATCATCGGCAATCTGCAACACATGATGCACAACCAAGGCATCGGCGATAATTACAATGCGCCGGCCTTTCAGTGGTGCTACAAGCGGATGGGGGAATTCATCCCGCAGTTGGTTGGGGAGGGCAAGCAACCACGGGTGATGCTGGAATATTCCGGCACCTTGTTCCATGGTCTGCGCCAAATGGGCGCCCACGATGTGCTGGATGCCTTGAAAACCATCACCTGCGATCCTAACTACCGCCAAGCTGCGGAATGGCTGGGTTGTCCGTGGGGCCATGCGGTCGCTCCCTCCACCCCGGTGCAGGATTTCCGCTTGCACGTCAAAGCCTGGCAACATCATTTCGCCGCCTTGTTTGGCCTTGAGGCGCTGACGCGGGTACGCGGTTTCTCGCCTTCGGAAATGGCCCTGCCCAATCATCCCGATGTCGCTTATGAATACGTCAAAACCTTGCGGGATTGCGGTTATCAATGGGTGTTGATACAAGAACATACCGTAGAACGACCGGAAAACGGGTGGGGACCGGATCGTAAACATCTGCCGCATCGCATGGTCTGTCAAAATTCTAAGGGCGACAGTGTCAGCATCATTGCCATCATTAAAACTCAGGGTAGCGACACCAAACTGGTTGCCCAGATGCAGCCTTACTATGAGGCCAAGAGTTTGGATCGTTGGGATCTGGCGGGTCATTCGGTACCATCGCTAGTTACCCAGATTGCCGATGGTGAAAACGGCGGCGTGATGATGAACGAATTTCCGGGTAAATACATGGATGTGGTGAGAGAAGCTTCCGGCTCGGACGTTCCGCTCATGAATGCCACCGAATATCTGGAACACCTGTTTGCCAGCGGCGTCACCGAAGACGATTTGCCGACTCTCCAGCCGATATTCCAGAAGCGTATCTGGGACCGCTTTCAACCCGGCGAAGGTGCGGCCAAATTAGAAAAAGTCATCGACGAGTTGAAAAAGGAAGATCACCGTTTCCATATGGACGGGGGCAGTTGGACCGACGATATTTCCTGGGTGAAAGGCTACGAGAATGTCCTGGGACCGATGGAAAAAGTCAGTTCCTTGTTTAACGAGAAAGTGCTCAAAGCCGGAATCCCCAGCGACGATTCCCGCTATCGCCGGGCGCTTTATCACTTAATGGCCTCGCAGACCAGTTGTTACCGTTATTGGGGCCAAGGGCAGTGGACCGATTATGGGCGGGAAATCTGCCGCCGGGCGGAGGCTGTGCTCACGACCGAACTCTAGCGGGGCTGGAACAGGGAGATGACGGACATTTTCCATGCGCTGGTCCTCAGTTTGCATCAGCCGCCGGGTAATTTGGAGCATTTACTGGCGAACAACGATTGGGAAGCTAAGGAAATTCTGCTTGCGCTAGATCGCATACCCCGTTCACTGTGGCAGTTTGAAGATGTGGCACGGGTGCATCTGGCGCCTTCCGGCACCTTGTTGGAAACGCTATCACATCCGGTGTTTCAGAATCGAGTTTACGGCACTATCGATTGCGGTGCGTTGCTAGAGCATCTGCAAAACACTCGGATTTTCGAAATACTCGGCAGCGGTTACTACCATCCGGTATTGCCTTTGATTCCAACTTTGGACTGGGAAGAGCAGTTAATCCGTTGGCAGGGTATTGCCCGGCATGTGTTCAGTCGTGGGCATTTCCCGGGGTTTTGGCCACCGGAAATGGGATTTTGCATGGAGTTGATCCCGCTACTCAAACGACTAGGTTACCAGTATGTGTTAGTCGATAGCGAGCATGTGGAAGCAGTGACACCGATGAGTTGGCAGGAACTGCTATATCGTCCGCATACTGCGCGGTTTAACGGCGAACAGATCACTGTTATCGTGCGTGATCGAACCTTATCCAATGCTCAGGAATCCGGCATGGATGCGTTATGGTTTATTGATCATGTGGACGATCAAACCCTAGGGTGCGACTTTGTGCCGCTGGTGACTACCTGCTCGACCGGTGAGAACGGCAACTGGTTTCGCAACATGACACCTGGCAGTAACTTCTGGACTGGGTTCTATCAGCGTTTCTTGGAGATGGTGCGGGCCGGAACCAGCCCGGTCAAACCGATTTTTATCGGCGATTACCTGCAACAATACGGAGTTCACGGCGAGGTCAATATCGGCCCAGGCGCTTGGAACACCGGCTGGCATAACGGCAAGGGTTTTTTACAATGGACCGGTTCTCCGCTGCAACAGACAGCACTGGCTCGGGTCTCGGAAATCAGTCAAGCCATCCAGCAAACGCGCTTACATGCCGAGGAACTGGGACTGCATCACGGTGATTTGTTTTATCATCTGGATGAAGCGCTCTGGCACTTGCTTCGCGCCGAAACCAGTTGCCATTTCTTTTGGGGCGATACCTGGGTACCGCGTTGCCACAGCGATTTAGATTCGGCCTGTTACCATCTGCAGCAGGCTGAGGCATTATTTCACCCGAGCTAGCCGGGTAGCGGACTCCTGATCCAACTGACCTGCGGAAAACTTGATGATTTGTTATAACTTATTCCCACTCCTGGCTGGCCCGTTCGGAAGCTGGGAAAAACATATCGAACGGGCCGCCGGTATGGCCTTCGATTGGATTTTCGTCAATCCCGTGCAACAGTCGGGCGGTTCCGGCAGCTTGTATTCCATCGCTGATTACTTTCAATTGGATCGGCGGTTGGTCGATCCGAACGACTCGCGTGATCCAGAACAGCAATTAAAGGACGCTATTGCTGCGGCTGAGCAGCGAGGGGTCAAGATGATGGTTGATTTGGTGATTAACCATTGCGCTACCGACTCCGCGCTGGTTCAACGACATCCAGAATGGTTTCAACATGAAAAGGACGGCAGCCTAGCCCATCCGTTTTGTTTCGAGGACAACAACACCAAAAAAGTGGTATGGGGTGATTTGGTCAGCTTTGCACACCAAAAAACCACCGACCCGGAAGGGCTATACAAGTATCTTCGCAGTGTCGTGGACTATCTGCTGGAACTCGGGTTCAAAGGCTTCCGCTGCGATGCTGCCTATCAAATCCCCGGCGCGCTCTGGAAACGGTTGATCAAAGATGTCAAAAAGCGTTGCCCGGACGCCGTGTTCGCCGCCGAGACGCTGGGCTGTACCCCGGCCCAGACTAAGCAAACCGCCCAGGCCGGCTTTGATTATATTTTTAACAGCGTCAAATGGTGGGATCTGGAAGGTGATTGGCTGTTAAAGCAATACAACTTGACGCGCAAAATCGCTCCCTCTATTGGTTTTCCGGAAAGTCACGATACCGAACGGCTGTTTGCGGAAACCAACGGCAACATAGCGGCTATTAAGCAACGTTATTTATTGGCGGCCTTATTTTCCAAAGGAGTGATGATGCCGATCGGTTTTGAATTCGGCTTTCGCAAGCCGTTGCACGTGGTCGATACCCGACCCGAAGACTGGGAAGAGCCGAACGTCGATCTGTGCGATTTCATCACCCAAGTCAATCAATTGAAGAAAAACCATGCGGTTTTCCGGCAGGAATGCCCCACTCGGGTCTTGAAGACGCGTAATCCGGGCGTACTGGTGCTGTGGAAAGGTGCTGAGGACTCTGATCAAGAGGCGTTGCTCATCGCCAATAAAGGGACTCAGCAACCCCAAACATTCCAGGTGGATACGCTGAACGCCTTATTGGGCAGCGGCGCTCCGTTACGCGATGTCTCACCGGAGCAGCCTATGGCGGTCATTCCCAGGCCGTTCACCCGGAAATTGGAACCCGCGCAAATGATCGTGCTGGTGACCGAATAAACAACTCCCGCCCTAGCTTTTTTCGGTTGCAGGAGAAAAGCCAGGGCATCAACTGGGTCAATATTTCTTTTTCTGCTCGGCTTTTTCCTCTATCGCCTCACCAGCAGCACCGAGGTCCTGACCAGCGCCTTTAATCGTATTACAGGCGGCCAAACCCGGCAAAACTAAGGCCAGTGCTAATAAAAGCAGTGCACGGCGTTTGCTAGCGAACATGGCAAGCTCTCCTAAATATAATGATGATGGAAAACTATCATAGCGCAACGCACGTCGACAATTCGAGCGAAGCGGATGATGGGTAATCACGTTCGGATGTGGCATCACGCCGATGGGTGGTAAATAATAATAGTTGCTAACGCCAACAACCGTCGGCGGTTTCTAACAGGCCGTCGAGAGCGAATTATTAGATTGACCGCAGGAGAGTTTTCGATGTTAGGTGAAAATCACGATCTTTTCCATGAGCTACCCGAGTATCAAGAACAAATCAAGGTGCTTAGAACCAATGATGACCATTTTGCTGAATTGTTCGACGACTATCATCGCGTTAACCGTGAAGTAGAACGTATTGAAGCTGGTTTAGAAACACCGTCTGATTTCTACACCGAAGATCTCAAAAAGCAGCGGTTACACCTCAAAGATCAACTCTACACCCTGTTAAGAAGCGTCGAAGCCTGATTGGCTTTATCCCGTTACGAATAGGGTGATCAAGCAGCACTGCGATCACCCTTGGGTTTATACTTGTCGACATCAACCGTTAACCATCGAGTTTGACCACTCGGAGGAAGCCGTGTGATGAACCGAAACGACATTGAATTGTTTTCTTGCTCTTCTGAACACGCTACGGAGTCATCCTCTCAAGCAGTTAGCGCGCAAGCTCTCGGGCTCGAAGTTAGGTTGCTGCGTACGTTGCTGAAAGCCGCAGGTAATCCACCGATTCTGGTGGGATTATGGGATGGCCGCCAGGTCTGCCCCGTATCGACACCATTAGCGGGTATGCAGATCCACGATCGTGCTGCGTTATTCAAATTACTCCTGCAGCCGGATTTACAATTCGGTGAGCTGTACAGCGCCGGGCGGCTTTCTGTGGAGGGCGATCTAGTCGACTTTCTGGAAGTTGTTCAACAGGCACTACCGGATTTCGCAAAACGCAGTGCCTGGATGAAGCGCTTGTCACAGCTCTACATGCTGCGACCCAATACCTTGGCACGCGCACGGGAAAATATCCATCATCATTACGACATCGGTAACGCGTTTTATCAGCTCTGGCTGGATGAACAGATGGTCTATACCTGCGCGTATTTTCAAACGCCGACGGCCACATTGGAAGCGGCGCAAATTGCTAAACTCGACCATGTCTGTCGCAAGTTGCAACTACAACCCGACGAAGAAGTTGTGGAAGCCGGCTGCGGCTGGGGCGCGTTGGCGCTGCACATGGCCCGGCAATTCGGCGTCAGGGTAAAAGCCTATAACATTTCCACAGAGCAACTTGCCTTTGCTCGGCAACGCGCACAAACCGAGGGACTAACCGGGCAGGTCGAATTTATCGAAGGCGATTACCGTGAAATCAGCGGCGATTTCGACGCATTCGTATCTGTTGGCATGTTAGAGCACGTGGGTCTGAAACACTATCACGAACTCGGACAGGTGATCGACCGTTGTCTGCGACCCCATGGCCGGGGGCTGATTCACACCATCGGTAGAAATCGCCCGCTGCCCATGAACGCTTGGATCGAGAAACGCATATTCCCGGGGGGATATCCGCCGAGTTTGGGGGAGATGAAAGCAATCTTCGAACCTTCTCGATTTTCGGTGCTGGATGTGGAGAATTTGCGGCTGCATTACGCTAAGACTCTGGAGCACTGGCTGGCGCGTTTCGAGCAAGTAGCTGATCAGGTTAAACAGATGTACGATGCCGACTTCGTTCGTGCTTGGCGTTTCTATCTTGCCGGATCTTTGACCACGTTCCGAATCGGAGAACTTCAGCTGTTCCAGGTCGTATTTAACCGCTTCAACAATAATGATATTCCCTGGACTCGGGAGTTTCTGTACCGCTGATGAGCAATCGTCAGTTGCAAGCCCATGAAGTGATTATTATCGGTGGCGGACCAGCCGGCTCTAGCTGCGCTTGGCAACTCAGACGGCACGGGGTGGATTGTCTGGTGTTGGATCGGCAGACTTTTCCACGTCCTAAATTGTGCGCTGGCTGGATTACCCCGGAGGTGGTGCAGGATTTGGAACTCGACCTCGCAGACTATCCGCAGGGCTTGGTCACGTTTAACCGGCTGCACGTGAACCTATGGCGGTTGGGTTTCAAACTCAACACCGTGCAGCATTCCATCCGCCGTTACGAATTCGATGCATGGCTACTGGCGCGTAGTGAAGCGCCGGTACAAACCCATTACGCTCGACGTATCCGCCGGGATAACGACGACTATATCGTGGATGAGCGCTACCGGTGCCGTTATCTGGTCGGCGCAGGCGGTACTCAGTGTCCGGTTTACCGCAACCTGTTCCGGGAAGCTAATCCACGCGCCAAGATTTTACAGGCAGTGACGCTGGAAGAGGAGTTTCCCTACGACTGGCAGGACCCGGATTGCCATTTGTGGTTTTTCAACCAGGGGTTGCCCGGTTATTCTTGGTATGTACCCAAGGAAAACGGTTTTATCAATGTGGGTATCGGCGGCATGGCGCACAAGCTAAGACAGCGCGATGACGATATTAAGAATCACTGGAACTGCTTTAACCGCATGTTGGAGCATAACGGCTTGATTAAGAATCACACTTACCAGCCGGGCGGGTACAGTTATTATCTGCGTTCAGGTGTGGAAATTGGGCAATTGAACAATGTGTTCGTCGTGGGCGATGCAGCCGGTTTGGCAACGCGCGACCTCTGTGAAGGGATTGGCCCAGCCGTCAAAAGCGGGCTATTGGTAGCCGATGTGATTACCGGTAAAGCCCCGGTTTATTCGCTGAGCGAGGTAGCGAAATACAGCGGTAGAGGTCTGATGAGCCGACTGTTGGAGTATATGTTCATTACCCGTCGAGAGCAGGAACAGAGGCCGAAAAAAATCGCTGCCTCTGCGACCGGCGATTGAACATGGCATCACCTGCAACGGATTCCACTCCAGTAGCCGAACAAACCGTCGTCACACTGCTTGAGGTGCTTACCGAATTGGTGCGTGAGACCCGACAGGGTCGCGTGCTTTCAATTACCCTAGATAGTCATCTGGAGCGCGATGTCGGCTTGGATAGCTTGACGCGTGCGGAGTTGTTGCTGCGTTTGGAACAGGCGCTGGCCGTCAACTTACCGCAAACCGCGTTAACTTCGGAGACCCCTCGCGAGCTGTTGCGGCTAATACTGACATCTACAGCCAGTCCTGGCCAAGTTAGCGAAGCTGAGCTAAGTTACCAACCGCTGGGCGAGGCAGAATCCGCCCCGATCCAAGCAGACACCCTGTTGGATGTGCTGGAATGGCACGTACGGGCCCATCCCGAGCG
>JAZBPA010000097.1:0-5856 GCA_036351435.1 Candidatus Competibacteraceae bacterium | reverse complement strand
TGTTCCGCCCCCGGTATCAGAATGACGAAGTCGTCTCAGCGCTATCTGGAATGCGATAAGGCCGAGATAAGCTTCGGTCTTACCGCCGCCTGTAGGGAACCAGATCAGGTCAACCGTATCGCGGAATTCACTGTCTTCATTGGTCGTGGATTCTAGCGTGGTTAACAAGAAGGCCAACTGGAAGGGACGCCAACGATAGGCATCGTCGGTGCGGGGCTTGCCCTGAAGATGATCATGTTGGCGCATCTGATCCAACATGGCGCGATTGGCTAAGGCAAAGGCCAGCCTTGCCTGTGCATTGTCGCCCAGCAGGCGCAGACCCACACGCATGCGTGAGACGGCTGTGTTCATGCGCGCGACCATGCGGCCTGCGGCTGCACGGTCTTCGGCCGGAAGACCTGGGATATTACTCTGTTGGCTGGCAACCCAGTTCGCGTATCCGCTTATGAAATCGTCCAACTCGGACAGGAGGGTTGCGTGAGCGTTATCTATATCAGCTAGCCGCGCCAGCGACAGTACAGGCTCGCCCCCCGATCCAGTATCCGCAGTCATCTGCGGCACTTCTACCGCCGGCATCGTTTCGGAGCGCAGTTCGACGACCTTACCGTCCTTCACCTCCCAGTTGGCGGCGCAGCCATGCCCGATGGCGTAGATGTGCCGGTGGGCGTACTGGAGTTCGATTTCCTGTTCTTCCTGGTCTAGCAAGCTCCGGTTGACGCGAGGATAGACACCGACGTCGCCGGCGTCGATCACGCAGCGGAGGCCAGCTTCGAACAGGGTCTTTTCGGCACGCTCAAAGACGTAGTTTCTACCTGTCTGGTCGTCAGAAACCTCCTGTGCATTGCACAGAGAAACCGTGACGATCCAGCCATCGACGAAGTGACGCCACTGAACGTCAACGCGTGCCTTATCTACCAGCTTGGAAAAACTCTGACGTTGGTCTTTCCCAGGACAACTGATGTTCTCGAACTCTTCCTCGTCTCCTTGCCCGGAAATCAGTTCCTTGCGTTTCCAGTCGTTTTTGTATTGTCCTCGCTCGTCTCGTTCTGTGCGTTCATACCTGACGGCACGGCACAACACCTGGAACCGGATATCTTCACCCTTAATAAAAAACGAGAAACCCAGTGACGACGGTGGAATGTAACGTCGTACAACGGCAGGTTCGGCTAAGCTTTCACCAGCAACCTCATTAGTACCATCTGCTTCATCGACATCTTCACTGGCCGGATCGATACCTTCGCCCCACTTGGATGTAGGATAAAGCGCACCGCAGGGGAAACGTTCCGTGGGTAAAACGCCGCGGAGTTCCGGGCCATCAGAGGTCTGCTCAGGTGGACCGGTTAGTTGCTTCTGCACCCAGTCGATCAGCTTCTTTCGTGGTTCAATGAACATTATCCTTACACTTCTATCCTGTCCTGTAATACCGCCGCCTTGGATCCTGCTGGCTCGTTCCAATTTCTCTCACCAGACCGCGTTCAACCAGCTTGAGCAAGCGGCTGCGAGTGGCGCGAGCGGTCAGACCAATCACGGTGGCAATCTCCTGGGTCGAAAGCCCGTTGCCTGCGGCTAGGGCATCCAGAATGGCCTGGTCTGTTTTATCGACGCTGGGAGCGCCGGTGCTAGTAGTGTGGATGGTCACGCGAAAATGGGTGCCGATTTCTTCCAGAACTGGCGACGTCAGACCCGCATCGCGGCAAACTGCCATCATGCGCTGGATGCCACTTCCCCACTGTTCTATTAATCCCAGTTCATGGAACACCCGTCCGATGACTCGATTGCGCAATTTGGACACGCCGTGGAGCAGATCATCTACCGTCAAACCAAAAGGCAGTAAGCCAGGATTTTCCACTTCCAGCCGGTCGTCGAAAATGGAAATCCGGATGGGGGCGCCGTGTTGGGCATAATCGGTATGCACGATGGAATTGACGACTGCCTCGCGCACCGCCACTGGCGGGAGATTCCAGCGTTCCTTGCGATGCACGGTTCCTATCTCCATTGCGTGCAGGGCATGCTTCTGAACAAAAGCAACAGCCTCTTCCACAGCACGCACTGGAAAAGTTCTGATTTCCAGTGTGTCGATGATATGGGTCTTGTCAGTTCCCCGAAAACGGCCAGCCTGAACCCAGGCATCAGGAAAATAGCGTTCGCGTTCCTTGCCGAAAAGCAGCATGCCGCCGACCGTGGGCACCTTGCGCCCCTGATGCTTCACCATCAGCCGCAGCGTCTCCAGGTCAGCGCGTTTGAGCTTGCGCACGGGCGCGAACAACTCGGAAGCGACTCGGAATTCGAGCGCTTCCGAGTCGCACTCGGGCATCGCCTGTTCGTCGTAAGTTTCACCACGGGCAAAACGCCGCAGTTCGTCGATCAATTCGCGGTCGGCGCGGCGATTGGTGGAACCGACTCGCACATAGACGCCGCCGTCAAGGCCGGCACGCTTAAGGTAATGGGGCCGGCCAGGGCTTGGATACACCTGCACCGCCAGGACAAGGCTGCGGCGCCATGGCAGTATCTCGATATCCGGAATCAGGCGCGGAAGGATGCTATCGCTGATCAGGTTCGCCAGCCGTTCTTCCATGGCCAGTGGCTTCGCCACACCACGCACATTCCGCGTGGTGTCCTCCACGCCCAGCAGCAGCACACCACCCGCCGTATTGGCGAACGCCACGATGGTGCGCAATATACCATCCGGAGACGAGAGATCACGCTTGAATTCCAGCGTCTTGCTTTCGGGGCGTTTTAGTAAGTCGATCAGATCCATAGCTCTGAAGTATACTGCGAAGTAAGTATTGCCACCAGACTTCAGAGCTTACCGTTATATTATAGAGCCCTCCATCTCGTTGATGATGCACTCGAAAACATTCGAAATGTATTTTTTTAATATACAACAACTTACAATACGGTCTACTCCCACTCAATGGTAGCCGGTGGTTTGCCGGAAATATAGTAGACCGCACTGGAAATCCCGTTGAGTCCGTTAATAATCCGCCGCGATACCAGATCCAAGAACTTATAAGGCAGATGGGTCCACTGCGCGGTCATAAAATCGGTGGTCTCTACGGCCCGCAAAGCGATCACATAATCGTAACAGCGCCCGTCGCCCATCACGCCCACAGAACACACCGGCAAGTACACGGCAAACGCTTGGCTAACGTGGTCGCAAAGATCGTGACGGCGTAATTCTTCGATAAAAATAGCATCGGCTCGCCGCAGTAAGGTCGAGTAAGGCTCTAATTAACCCAACTCACGGTTCAACCGGGTCAATAGCCCGCGCGGCGGGGTGCACTCTTTATAATTGCTGCAATGATCAAATCAGCAGTTTGACCGACTCATTAATGTCGTGTAGGTATTTTTCGAGCTGCTTTGGGTTTTCGCTGATCTCATCGACAATTCTGGCCGCTTCGGGGTCGCTGATAGGAACACCCTGAGCACGAAGATTTCGAACCAGCTCTGCCGCTTCCAGCGCTTTTTCTTCCATCGTCAGCCCGATCGCACCAGGAATGGATTTGGCGATAATCGTCAGCGCACGTGTCACCAGATACTTGGCGACTGCCATTCGGCTGAGTCGATAGTTGCCACCGCTCCAGCGTTTGTCCAGCTCCGGGTTCTGTTGATCGGCAACAAAAGTGCAATAACCGATGAGTTGGCCGGTTGCAGTAGCAGCAGCTTTGGGATTGTTGGCGATCCCTTGCGGTGTGTTCTTTGCGATGCCCGTGCCAACGCCGACCAATTGCTTGAGTACGTTCAAGCCGACACCGATCGACAGTTTTTCAGCCAGCGTCGGTGCATTTTGTGCGATATAGGGCATGGAGCTAGCGCACACTCGCAGCGCTTTGATGAGGTGGTCAAAATAGGTTCGATTGTTGACGATCATTTCTAGAAACGAGACGCCCATGATCATCATGCCGGCAGGTCCGCTGACAGCGCTGGCAATGCCTAGCATCAACGCGACTTCCAGTTCGACCAGTTTTTTCAACGGTGCCATTCGTTTGGCTAAATCGCCGTAAAAATAGCTCGACAGGTCGCTGCGAAACTGTGAATTATTTTGCAAAACCACTTTGCCAACGTTGGGGTTTGTTGGATCAAGCGGTATATAGGCGACTGCTGAAACAACGTTCAGTCCGCCGACGACCAGCCGTCTGCCGTCAGAAGCGCGATAGACTTCACCCTCAGTAAAATAAGTATATTGGGCTAGCGGATCAGCAATTCTCTTTTGAAAACGGTATTTTGCGAGATCATTTCGGGTCAGCACTGTGGCCGGGTGGTTCTCTGTATCGTTGCTGGCTTCTCCTTTGGCCGCTTTCCAAGTAGGGTAGTGATAGAGCGTCTCCCCTTCGATGATTTGGTTGAGATTGGGCAGCTCACGCAAATCGGATTCAGCGATAGGACCGGTTGGCTTGTGACGACAATGCCGGTATTCGTTGAGATGGTTGAAGTCGCCGTGAATGGCTTTCGAGTATTTGCTCAGCGAGTCGCCTCTTGCAACGGTGATTGCCCCGTCTTTTGCGACCACCACGCGATAGCCTCCACCAGAGTGCTCAATACGCCCATTACCTAGATCTCGGGTTGCCATTTTTTATTCCTCCTGATACACGGCGCTTGACAGCGAAAAGGTCTTGAAGACTTCCGGTAAGCCCGAAAGGACTGGCGAGTATCCGACAGCTTAGGAAGAAATGGAGATTATTCCCACTCTATGGTGGCCGGTGGTTTGCCGGAAATGTCGTAGACCACGCGGGAAATACCGTTGATTTCATTAATGATACGCCGCGATACTAGATCTAAGAATTCATAGGGCAAATGCGCCCATTGCGCGGTCATGAAATCGGTGGTCTCCACCGCCCGCAGCGCAATCACATAATCGTAACAACGCCCGTCGCCCATCACGCCGACCGAACGCACCGGCAGGAATACGGCGAATGCTTGACTGACCCGATCATAGAGCTCGTGGCGGCGCAGTTCTTCGATAAAAATAGCATCGGCCCGCCGCAGCAAAGCCACGTATTCCGGCTGCACTTCGCCCAGCACCCGTACCGCTAAGCCGGGACCGGGAAAAGGATGACGATAGACCATTTCCGACGGCAAGCCCAATTCCAAACCTAACCGCCGCACCTCGTCTTTGAACAGCTCCCGCAGCGGCTCCAACAAATGCAAGCGCATTGCTGCCGGCAGTCCACCGACATTATGGTGGGATTTGATGACATGAGCCTTGCCGCTACGCGCACCTGCCGATTCGATGACATCGGGATAAATCGTCCCCTGTGCCAGCCAACGGACATTGGGCAATTTTGCTGCTTCTTCCTCGAACACATCAATAAACAACTTGCCGATAATTTTGCGCTTGTGTTCCGGATCGTCGCTGCCTTGCAGGGCCGTCAAAAACCGTTCGGCAGCGTTGATGCGCAGTACCCGCACGCCTAAATGCTCAGCGAAGGTGGCCATGACTTGCTCGCCTTCATGCAGGCGCAACAAACCCGTGTCCACAAAGATGCAGGTCAGTTGTTTGCCGATGGCGCGGTGCAATAGGGCGGCCACTACCGAGGAATCCACCCCACCCGATAACGCTAGCAGCACTTCGTCATCACCGACTTGGGAACGCACCGAATCAAGGCTATCTTCGATGATATTTCCGGTATTCCACAGCGTCTCGCAACCGCAGATATCCAGCACAAACCGACGCAAAATGCGGGTACCCTGGCGGGTATGAGTGACTTCGGGATGGAACTGCACCCCGTAAATCCGTCTTTCCTCATCGGCCAAACCGGCAATCGGACAGGTCGGGGTACTGGCGATGCGCACGAAACCTGGCGGCAGCTCAGTGACTTGATCGCCATGACTCATCCACACATCCAGCATCCCGTA
>JAZBPA010000096.1:0-15545 GCA_036351435.1 Candidatus Competibacteraceae bacterium | reverse complement strand
ATGTCGGCCCAACGCGGCGCTTCGATGTACTCGCGGCCCTCGTTGATAAACCAGAGGCTGGTCCAATGGCCCGCCCCGCTCTGAATGAACAGATAGACCAGTACCACCAACGTCACGGCTCCCGTCAACACCCAAAAAGATAAATTGCCCAACTTGAGACCGACGATGGTGGTGCCGCTTTCATCTTCCAACAACCAGTAAATTGAGCCGATAAACCCATAGAGCATCCACACAATCATGGCGTTGATATGCACCATCCGGTTGACGCTGAAATCCAGGATGTTGTAAAGGAAACCGGGCCACAAATATTGCAGTCCGGCCAAAAAACCGAACAACATCTGGGCAACCAGCAACACGATCGCCACGCAGAAATACTTCACCGCTAACTGTTGCCCACCGTTCAGATGGGCGTTATCTAACACGCCAACCGTCATGGCATTTCCTCCTGCGCAATGGGTTTAAAGTTATGCGGGAAACCATTCGTATCGATAGACGCCATCCACTTCAAGAACGCGACGATTCCTCTGGCCTCTTCCTCGGTGATATTCAGATTCGGCATTTTGCGACCCGTGCCGAAGGTGCGGGCATTGCCTTCACGGTCTTGCAAAAATGCCAACATCAGGGGTTCCCGTGCTGCTTCCGAAACCCATGCTTGATCCAACCAAGCCTTGGTTAAGTCGGGCGCGAAATAAGCGCCATTGCCTAACAGGGTATGGCAATTCATGCAGTTCTTGGCTTGCACGGTGGTCTTGCCCAAGGTGACGAGCGCTTCGGCCTCGGCTTCGCTCAGCGCTTTGCCAAACAGAGGCGCTTCGTTGCCGATCACCGGCATGTGCCGATTGCGTTTGCGGTCGAATTCATAGTAGATGCGTTGGTTGATTACGCTGTAGGCGGGAACCCGCTCGCTGCCCACATCGATCTTCGCCAGGGTGTCGAAGGTCAGAAAGATTAAGACCACGGCCATGAATGCCGTGACCCAGATGGCTGTCTTGCGCCATAGGCTTTCACTAGCCCACCAGGGGTTTATCGTCATTGCGCTGTTCTCCGCTTGGGGTAGGGGACTGATGAGAGGGGACTAGAGTAGGCTCGGATTCGCCGTGAGTACCGACGCACAAATGCCAGATACCATGCGGTGCTAGCAGATAGCCGATTAACAGAACGGCCACAATAATCTGCCAAAATCCGCCCAGATGGAGCGTTTCAGCAAGTATCGCGACGAATAGGGCCAGTAGGCCATATGCACCATAGGCGACCGGCATCAGCTGTGGTTTGCTGTGGACACGCGACCAAGCAAAAAGTAGTGCGTAAAGCGCACCACTCAGGATCACCAGGCCCCCCGCACAGGCGGCTAACCAAAGATCCTGTAGTTCGACAGGTTCGATCAAGTGCTATATCCTTAATAGTTATGGTGTTTCGCCCAAGATGTTCGGTATGCGCCGGGCAGATAAGGATAATCGCAATCATATACTAATGAATTAAAGACCGTCTATTCTTTTATTTGGGACCGATTGTGCTCTTCAGCAAAGCCTGTCAATACGCGATTTTAGCCATGACCTACCTAGCGGAACAAACTGCCGGGCAGCTTGTGCCCATTCGAGAGATCAGCGCGACGGCCAATGTACCGACCCCATTTCTAGGCAAGATCATCAGCACCTTATCCCGTAACGGTTTGATTTCGGCGCGGCGCGGACCTAATGGCGGGGCAATGCTCAATCGGGCTCCTGCCGATGTCACTATCGAAGACATCGTAGTGGCTATCGACGGTCCATTTAGCAATCAGCGTTGCGTGCTGGGTTTCGCGCAATGTAGCGACGATAATCCCTGTCCTATGCATGGGGGATGGGTTAAGTTGCAAGGCCAGCTACAAAAGGATTTGAACCATCTGACCCTAGCTGACCTGATCAGAAATCGACCACGTACCCCGTCGCAATAACTGCTTCACGCCACCCCTCAGCTTGCTGGGCCACCCATGAACCCAATCACCTGGATTAAGCAGTTTGCTTTTCGGTACCTCGACGATCTGCGTTTGCGCTTGGCTGCTCGTCGCGCACCATGGCAGTTGGCCTTACTTGGTCTCTTGAGTGGCTTAATGGCTGGGGTGGTCATGGTGGCTTTCCGGCTGGTAACCGAAATTCCGCAGATCACCTTTCTGGACTCAAACCATGAAAACTATGAAGCACTGTCCGCTGTTTGGCTCTTATTGTTGCCAACCTGCGGTGGCTTAGCTGTTGGCCTACTGTTTCATTGGTTGAGACCCGCCGACCAAGCGGTCGGTGTGGTGCATGTCATGGAACGGCTGGCTTATGGCGAAGGTCATCTGCCCATCAAAAACGCGGGTGTGCAGTTTTTTTCGGCAGCGTTGTGCATTGTCAGCGGTCAGTCGGTCGGCCGCGAAGGACCGGCAGTGCATATCGGTTCTGCCTGCTGTAGTTGGATGGGACAGCGGTTGCGATTGCCCGATAACAGCATCCGGGTGCTGGTCGGGTGTGGTACCGCAGGTGCCATCGCCGCCGCTTTTAACACACCACTGGCTGGAGTGATTTTCGCCATGGAAGTCATTCTGGTCGAGTACACACTCGCCAGTTTCACCCCCATCATCTTGGCAGCGGCCAGCGCGACTACCGTTGCATATTGGAGCTTTGGTCCCGCGCCAGTGTTTCAAGTGCCTGCTCTGTCTCTGGGAGCATTGGATCATCTCTGGTACGTAGTGCTGATGGGGGTTAGCATTGGTATTCTTTCGACTGTATTTGTGCGTCTTTTGGTATTCTTCTCGCGGCGTTTAACCACGCAGCCGGTATGGTTACGGATGATGCTGGCGGGAACCTGTACAGGCATATTGGCGCTGTGGGCACCGCAGATTATGGGCATCGGCTACGACACAGTTAATGCTATTTTCCAGGGCGAGTTGGGGTTGCAGCTACTACTTATCGTGTTGCTGTGCAAGTTGTTGGCTACGGCGTTGGGGCTGGGTTTCGGATTGCCGGGAGGGGTAATAGGCCCAACTTTAATGCTGGGCGCATTAGCCGGAGGTGCGGTGGGTACTCTGGTCACCTTGAGTGATCCGCAGCACAGCTCGTCTCCGGCATTGTATGCCATGTTAGGGATGGGTGCGATGATGGGTGCAACGTTAAACGCACCGCTGGCCGCGTTGACCGCCTTGCTGGAATTGACCGCTAATCCACATATTATTCTGCCGGCCATGCTGGCCATCGTCACTGCTGAATTAACCTGTCATCACGGTTTTCATACCCCGTCGGTTTTTTTAAAACTCATGGAGGTGCGGGGACTGGAATATACAAGCAACCCGATCTCTCAGTTCCTGCGGCGTTTGGGAGTGACGCATGTTATGGATCGCGGGTTCGCTCAATTTCCACGTTATGTTGGCCGTCATCAATTGGAACAGTCTTTAGTGGCAGGAGTGCATTGGATTCAATCCTACGAGGATAGTCGTCATCTTCTGGTTAGCGCCGATCTGCAACGGTTTTTAGCTGCGGAACCGTCAACTGTGGAAGTATTTGACCTTAATGAATTGCCGTTACCGCGGACTGCGATAGTGACAATCTCAGCCCAAGCCACGTTGGAAGGTGCGCTGCGCAAGATGGAGCGCCAGCAAGTTAGTGCATTAAGCGTGGTGTCTCATTGGGGAACACAAGTGCTCGGCATCATTACCCGAGAAGCTATTGAGCGCAGTTACCGCCTCCCTTTAAACTAATTGGTGATGACCTGACCGATTTGACCATTCGGTTTATCGGCATTGAGAACCTGATAAACTGTCGCCAGCTTTACCTACCCGACTGAGAACAGCTGCCGAGGACTAATCATGGATCCCGTTCACATGATCGCCCTGACCATGGGCACCGCTTGGGCCAGCGGCATCAATCTTTACGCCACAGTATTTATGCTGGGTATGCTCAATGCAACCGGTAATATGGTGCTGCCGGAAGAGTTACAAATTCTGAGCGATCCGCTGGTATTGGCCGCTGCAGGCTTTATGTATTGTGTGGAATTCTTCGCCGATAAGATTCCTGGCGTCGATACCGGTTGGGATACCTTGCATACCTTTATCCGCATTCCGGCAGGCGCGATGTTGGCCGCCGGTGCGGTTGGCGATATGGGTCCCGGGGCGGAGTTAGCTGCTGCGTTAGTCGGCGGTTCTATGACCGCAACCAGTCATGCCGTGAAAGCCGGCAGTCGAGTGATGATTAACACCTCGCCGGAACCGTTCACCAACTGGCTTGCTTCAATTACCGAGGATGTGGCAGTGATTGGCGGTTTATGGGCGGCGCTCTATTATCCCTGGGTGTTTCTGGTGGGATTAGTGATTTTTATTCTGTTAATGATCTGGCTGTTGCCCAAATTATGGCGTGGGATTGTTAAAGTGTTTTCCTTCCTGGGTCGTTTGCTTAGCGGCGGCAGTCGGCAACCGCCACCGCCACCGCCTTCCCCATCATGAGGCGACGGGTTATTCTCGGCGCTGGTTTAATAGGGGTGTTACTGATTGCCGGTGGCGCTATTAGCGTTTTGATGCCAGCCGAGGTTGCTCCGAAACTCACGGTGTATACCCTGGACGGGCGCGCTATCCAGCTAACAAGTTTGCAAGGCAAGCCGGTTTTGGTGACGTTCTGGGCTACGACTTGCCCTGCCTGTGTACAAGAAATTCCACATTTAACGGCATTATATAGCGAACTGCACCCGCAGGGTCTGGAGATAGTCGGAATCGCTATGGCTTACGATCCGCCTAACTACGTGCTGCAAATGGTCGAGCACCGCCGCATTCCGTATCCCATCGCCTTAGACCCGTTAGGTGAAGCTGCTCAAGCATTCGGGGACGTGCGACTGACGCCGACCTCGTTTCTCATTTCCCCGCAAGGGCGGATAGTCGAACAACACGTCGGCGCATGGGATCAAGCCGCGTTACGTGAGTCCATCCGGTCCATGCTTTGAATAGTTTTTCCATAGGTTAGAGGTTTTCCATGTTTCAACTATGGCTTATTGCCCTGCATTTAATTTTTATGGTGACCTGGTTCGCCGGACTGTTCTACCTGCCACGGTTGTACGTCTATCATGCGATGAGCGAGGACGCCATCAGCATAGAACGATTCAAGGTCATGGAACGCAAATTGTTTTACGGCATCATGACCCCCGGCGCCGTGCTGACTTTGATCTTTGGCATTTGGATGCTGGCGGATTACGCGTGGGCTGCTTATGGCAAGATGGGCTGGTTACATACCAAGCTACTGCTGTTGGTCCTGATGGTGGCGTATCACATCTGGTGCGGCAAACTGATGCTGGATTTCAAACATGACCGGAATCGCCATAGTCATGTTTGGTATCGCTGGTTCAACGAAGTACCGGTGATTTTCCTGATCGGTATTATTCTGTTGGCTGAGTTGAAACCGTTTTAAGCCTGCTTTTCCCCATTAATCCAAGCCCTTACAGAGGATTTATTGATGTTTCGATGGTTGATCGTTGCGCTATTGCCGCTTTCTCTGGCACAGGCAGGTGAACTGAATCTGCCCAATACCTTTACTCAAGGTGACATCATCATCGGACAGGCTATTCCTGGAACTGAATTGGTATTGGACGGCAAAGCGGTACGCGTATCTGACGAGGGTGCTTTCGTATTCGGCTTCGGTCGGGATGCTCCCGCTTCAGCGCGTTTAGAAATCATCTTTCCAGACGGTCGCAGGGAAATCCGTAACTTGACTGTTCAGGCTCGTCGCTACGATGTACAACGCATTGACGGTTTGCCACCCAGCAAGGTTACTCCGCCGAAAAAAGTCCTGGAGCGCATTAGCCGTGAATCCAAGCAAGTTGCCCAAGCTCGTGCTAAGGATTTTGCTAGGCCGTATTTTCTAAGTGGTTTTATCTGGCCAACGAAGGGACGGATCAGCGGTGTATATGGTAGCCAACGGATCTTAAACGGCGAGCCGCGCCGCCCGCATTACGGCGTCGACGTCGCTGCCCCGGTTGGAACCCCAGTACACGCGCCCGCCGATGGCATCGTCACATTAACGCATCCCAATATGTATTTCAGTGGCGGTACTGTGATTATTGATCACGGCCACGGATTGAGCTCATCATTCCTGCATTTAGAGAAGATTCACGCCAAGGAGGGTCAAGCAGTAAAACAAGGTGATGTCATAGCTACTGTCGGAGCAACCGGGCGGGTTACCGGTGCGCATTTGGACTGGCGGATGAACTGGTTTAAGGAACGGGTCGATCCGACCGTGTTGGTGCCTCCAATGCCTTAAAGGTGCTGTTTCAGTTCCGTCAACGGCTTGGGGCGGTTAATCGCATACCCTTGGGCATAATCAACGCCTAATTCCCTGACTCTGTTTAGAATAGCTTCATTCTCGACAAATTCGGCGACAGTCTGTAAACCCATGACCTTTCCCACCTCGTTGATTGATTTTACCAAGGCTGAATCGATAGGATCTTCAACGATATCTTTAACGAAGATTCCATCGATTTTTAGCAAATCCACGGGCAGATTTTTGAGATAGGCGAAAGAAGACAAGCCGCTGCCAAAATCGTCCAAGGCAAAGCGGCAGCCCAGCGACTTCAGCGCCTTGATGAAACGAGTTGCGTTAGCCAAATTGGCGATGGCCGCTGTTTCAGTAATTTCGAAGCAGATTTTGGCTGGGGGTATATTGCCCTTTTTGAGTCGAGCGGTGATAAATTCGAGGAATTGTTCATTGCCCACGGAGTGACCGGACAGATTAATCTCACACAGGTGTAAATCTTTTAGGTGCTCCGGATGGTCGAGCAGCCAGTTGAAGGCAGCTTCGATTACCCACTCATCCAGTTTGGTTGCCAGATTGTACCGTTCGGCAGCCAGTAAAAAAGCGCCTGGCTGGACTAGGGAACCTTTAGGGTCGCGCATGCGTAGCAAAAGCTCATAATGATGTCCCTGCTGAGCATGGCTATTGAGGGGGAAGATGGTCTGGAAATTGAGTTCAAACCGATTTTCATCCAGTGCCCAGGGAATCAGAAACATCCACTGCATCTCACCGCGACGCTTAACCAATTCTGTGTCATCCTCCTTGTAGACCACATGAATGCGGTTACGCCCTTTCTCTTTTGCGGTGTAGCATGCACTATCAGCCGACCGCAGCACCCCGGTAATGCTTTCGCTGTTATCAGAAATCGGTACCAAACCGATGCTGACTCCGACGTTAAAACGCTTACCTTGCCATTCGAAACGGAAGGATTCAACGGCCTCGCGTAACCCATTCGCGACCCGTTTGGCTTGGTCGAGAACACAGGATTCCATTAACACCCCGAATTCGTCGCCGCCCAAACGGGCCAGGGTGTCCATCTTGCGAGTACGCGCCTGCAACAGACGACCTATTTGGCGTAACAGTTCATCGCCCGCCATATGCCCGCAGGTGTCATTAATTACTTTGAATTGATCCAAATCCAGATAACACAGCGCATGATTAGTGTTTTCCAAGCGAGCTTGTTCCAATAAGCGTCGCAGGCGTCGTTCGAATTCACGGCGATTAAATAGACCGGTCAGATCGTCGTGGGTAGCATGATACGTCATCTGCCACGCCATGCGACGCGCTTCGGTAACATCATTAAATACCAGCACAACCCCCAAGATTTCATTATTCCAATCACGGATGGGGGCAACCGAATCTTGTACCGCGTACTCCGATCCGGTGCGGCTTAGCAGCATTGCGTGATCGGGCAAACCAATCACTTCTCCTTTTCTAAGACACTGATCGACCAAATCGGGCAGCCGTTCACGGGTACGTTCGTCGATCACATGGAATACCTTGCCGAGCGGCAATCCCTGCGCACTGTCAGCTGTCCAACCGGTTAATGATTCGGCGGTGGGATTTAAATATTGCACAACACCGATAGCATCCGTAGTAATAACGGCCTCCCCGATAGAGTGCAAAACCAATTGCAAGCGCTTTTTTTCCTCCAATGTTTTGCGCTCGGCGTTCTGTCGCTTAGCCAACTCAGACTGCACTTGCTGATTGAGCACGGTTAAACGCTTGGTATGCTTCTCAAACAAGACTTTCATTTTGCGGAAGGCAGTTTCTGCACTCTCTTTACGCTCCTCAAGCACAGGAATGGTTTCCAAGCCACGCAACGTGCCAACCACCAGCAGTAAAAAGCCGCAGTACCCCATAATTCTTTCGAAAAAGACCAGATATTCAGCAGAAAGTCGGATTTCAGTCGAGCTTGACTTGAGAGGATAACCAATAAAACTGACTAGCGTGCTTAGGAAAATCAACCCAAGACCGGTGACGATATAGCGCCAGCCGGGTATAACGCTTAGTGTTTTTCCGCTGATCAATACATAAACCAATAAAGCGGCTACCAGCAGTGCACGGAAGAACTCTAGGGTGGTAATCGACATTTTTATAGGTATCCCGATCCTTATGCTATGCGATATTATCCGGTCAAAATTGTTTTATCACGGTCAACTCTATGACCAATTGGCCGTCGACAAACTTTAGAACTGATATCCTGATGACAAACGCTACAATGATTCGTGTGGAAGTCGCCTACGCTCTGCCTGACGAACAAGTCATTGTCCCCATTGATATTCCCGAGGGCACTACGCTAGAACAAGCCATCATACTGTCACGAATTCAGGATCGCTTCCCAGAAATCGATCTAACCACAGCCAAGGTGGGGGTTTTCGGTAAGTTAAGCCACTTGGCTGTCCAGCTCAGGGCTGGTGATCGCGTGGAGATCTACCGACCATTGCTAGCCGATCCCAAGACTGTCCGAAAAAAACGCGCTGCTGCAAGCGTTAAAAAGGACACCGGTATGACCGTAAAATGAGCTCCAAGACTAGAGGTTGGCACTGGTCTTAACCTGACTTAAACCGTCACCCTCAAAGAATAAACTGACATGACGTTGCTGAATTTCCCCATCCCCGGTTTTCAGGCGATACACATAATCCCAACGATCCTGGTGAAAAGGGTCGGCTAACAGAGAGGTTCCAAGCAAAAGCTGGACCTGATTTTTACTCATACCAAGACTGAGCTGATCCAACATTGCCTGGTCGATATAATTGCCTTGCCGTATATCCGGCCTATAAATAAAAGGCATGGATGAGCAGGCAGTCAACAGTAGCGCTGCCGCGCTTGCGAGAATTAGTAGCACTTTAGGCATTGAAAAAGGTCTTGTCTATTGATCAGTGGCTTATGATAACGTAAAGACGACTATCAAAATATACACCGAACCGTGGAGTATCCGAGGTTGAGTTCCAAAGAATTGAAACAGGCAGGTCTAAAAGTCACTTTGCCGCGGATGAAAATCCTGGAAATGTTGCAAGAGCCGGAGCGGGAACGACAGCATCTAAGTGCTGAGGATATTTACCGTTCCTTGCTCAATTCGGGTGAAGAAATCGGCCTAGCGACTGTATATCGGGTATTGACCCAATTTGAAGCCGCCGGTTTGGTCAAGCGCCATCATTTTGAGGGAGGGCAATCTGTCTTTGAACTCAATCAAGGCGATCATCATGACCACATCGTGTGCATGACCTGCGGGCGCATAGAAGAGTTTTACGACAACATCATTGAGCAGAGGCAACACGAAATCGCGATAAAATCCGGTTTTGATCTCGTTGAACACAGCTTGATCTTATACGGTCATTGCACCCGCACAGAGTGTCCCTATCGGCCACACTGAATCTTTACGACGAACAATGTTGTAGACCATTAACTTCAATGGTAAATGCCCGGCTGCTTTTCCTTGTTGATGGTGCTGCCAATCACCAAGGCCGCGCCGATCAATATCATATCTTTGATCAAGTACTGACCCTCAGGGGTAGGGACGAAAGGGGCGTCAACAAAACAAGTCTCCGGCAACAAAATTAGCGCTAGCGCTGTGCCTGGCAAACGAATTATCAATAAGGTCAGCGCTACTCGCACCAAGGGGCGAAAAACTAGACAAACGCCTATCGCAACCTCCCACCAACCTAAAATGGGCACCATAAACTGAGGCTCACCCCAATACACAACATGAGCAATCAACGAGGTTGCGGTGCTGACTCCAAAGGTTTTTAAGGTGCCTAACCAGATGAAAAACACTCCTAGCGTCACCCGATGGAGTAGGTGACTATAACGTTCCATCCAGCCGATAATCTGCCGGTCCAATCTGTATAACTGTTTGAACATCCGTCTGCTCCAGCGGAACTCTGGCGGGTTCAAATTATTTGACTAGAAAGGCTTATAAAACTCAAGGTATTTGCGCGTCGCAGGATGCAGGCAAAAAAAACCGAGACGCCCGGTCTCGGTTAACGCCCACCAACGCAGAGAGAATAGTTGCAATGGTAACGCAAGCAAACTGAACCGTACCTGAACAAACAATGATCATCAGCCCGGCGTTTTTCGTAGCGAAACAGTGCTGACCACCTAAACTAATAGATTCAATCTAGCCATTGGTGCTTTGAACTCCCCGCCTCAGATTCCACTCATCTCGAACGGAGAACTGACATGACCGATCACGTTTACAAACACATTGAGTTGACCGGCACCTCATCCACCAGCATCGAAGCCGCTATCCAGAACGCCGTAACACGTGCTGCGCAAACTGTCAGACATTTGCGTTGGTTCGAGGTGATCGGCACACGGGGTTACATCGACAATAATTTCGTCACGCAATGGCAAGTCAGCATAAAAATTGGATTCTCCTTGGAGGGAGAAGATTAATTGCTTGGAACCGACACTCGCATTGGTTGCGGTATCCAGTTCCCGCTTAGTACCGTTTGGCAAGTAGCCGGTAATGCAGCGCGTTTACGCTTCTTCTTGGCTGGCGGACGAAACTTGGGTGGATTCAATGCCGCTTGCCGGATTTCCTCGACCCATTGATTGACCCCTTCAGCGCAGCCGTCACCGGGCGGTGGCGGCTTCTGATCTCGACAGTCCAGGCTGCCAGCGGGACAGCGTAAACGGACATGGAAATGCGCGTCGTGTCCCCACCACGGGCGTATTTTCCTTAACCATGCCCGATCCGTTCCTTCGCTGCGACACAGTGATTGCTTGATGACAGGATTAACGAAAATCCGCGCGACTTTTGGATCTTCAGCAGCGAATTTCAGTAAATCCCGCTGCCGGGACGACCAAAGTTTGGGGTTCATTCGGCCTTGCGCCGCAACAATGGTTGAGCGCATCGGCATTTTTTCGATCTCTGAACCGTTCAGGTCCCGTTCCCGAGGTCCAGCTTCGAACCAAATATCCGCATCCAGTCCAACCTGATGACTGGTATGACCGTAGGGCATTGGACCACCGCGGGGTTGAGATAAATCTCCGATCAGGATGCGATCGTTGCGCAATTCGGCTTGGCGCGCCAAACGCATCACGAACGCTACTAATTCGGGATGACCGTAATACCGGTTGCGGCTCGGGCGCATCACCTGAAAACCCGGTCCTGTGAGCGGCAAAGCCTGTCCGCCTACGAGACAACCGGCGCTGTAGAATCCGATCGACTGAGGGGATGCCGACAAGGGATTTCGCACGTTGCCCCATGGACTCGCGGCAGCATATTCGGAGAGCATCCCCAACGATAAAAACAGAGCTATAACACACTTTCTCATGTGCGTCCCCTTTGGATGATAACGATAATCGAAGCGGCTGCTCATCATGCTAGCGGCTCCTGCTGGTGACATCCAGCACCAACTGAAATTCATTGGATCATTCATGGTCAGAGTCAGGACAACTCAATCTGGAGACTAGGTTATGTCGCATTCCCTGAATAACCCACGGCGACGTCTATTAGGCGCCGGTTTGGCAGTATTCGGTTTGACCTCGATAACTATCGCGACCACTGTACAAGCGGTCACGCTAACGCCCCGTCAGAGCCGAGGACCGTTCTATCCGACTGCGCTACCGTTGGATAAGGATAACGATTTGATCTACGTCGCCGGGCGTAACGGCATCGCCAAGGGTGAGATCGCCAATGTGGTGGGCCGGGTGGTTGATGATCGGGGTCGGCCTGTCGATCGGGCGCGTGTTGAAATTTGGCAGTGCGATGCTCATGGCCGTTATCATCATTCCCGAGATCGACGCAATGTGCCGCTGGATGAAAATTTTCAAGGCTACGGTCAATCTTTCAGCGACGCCGAAGGTGGCTACCGCTTTCGCACCATCAAGCCGGTTGCTTATCCGGGTCGCGCCCCGCATATTCATTTCGCGATTAGCGGCCCCGATTTTGAACCACTCGTTACCCAGATGTACGTCGCCGGCGCGCCAGAAAATGCGAGGGATTTTCTGCTGAACAGTGTCTCTGACCCGACCGCTCGCCAACAACTACTGGTACCCTTTACGGAAACCAACGCAGCGGGCGAACTGGTCGGGCGTTTCGATATCGTGCTCGCTGCCGATGGGCGGTTCAGTGGGTAACTCGAACGGTGCAGCAGCCGGCCGATTTAAGGTCGTTTGCTGCCGAAACCAAGCCATCGGCCATTGCCCTTGGGCGATGGCGATGGCGGGGATTGCGGCCCCGACGGTGGATTGTCCGAGAGACCCTTGCGGTACTTATAGTTGTAAGCACCCCTCTGCGGATAGTCGAGGATATCTTCCATTTCCCGGCGAAGGCTCGGATCGAATTCCGGGAACGGTAAACGATCGTGTTCCCGCCAGTCCTCCACTTTCGCCTCGGCATCGCGACCGCGCTCGGTGTCGATGCCGTCGTCGCGCCTGTGGTAGTGGGTCTGCGACGGGAAGGCGAAGCCGGTGCCACCCTCTTTTACGAGGTCGGCGATACGCAGGAGGATGTCCTCCTGGACGGCTAGGAAGGTGTCCTGATCCTGGCAGCGCAGGTAGGCGAAGATTTCAAGGTCTAGGGAATAAGCACCATAGCCGACGAACCGCACTCGCGCCGGCGCCGGAGTCACCTTTGGATGGCCAAGGAGCAGCTTGCGCAGTTCAGCCAGAACGAAGCGAAGCTGTTCCGGAGTGGTTTCGTAGCGGAGCCCCAAAACGGTCTTGAACAGGCGCTGATCGCGTGCGGCGAAGTTGTCCAGTTGCATCTGTGAGAACTCGGCGTTGGGCACGGTAACGATGGTCCTTTCCAGTGAACGAATCCGTGTCGACCGCAAACCGATCTGCTCGACAGTACCGATCTGGTCGCCGTAACGGCAGAAGTCGCCGACCCGCACCGGCCGGTCCGCGAACAGGGTCAGACCGCCGATGATGTTCTCCAGGGTCGGCCGGATGGCAAGGGCGATGGCAAGACCACCGACACCGAGACCGGCCACCAGTGGGGCGATCGGGATGCCCACGGCTTCCGCCGCGTAGATACCGAGGTAGACGAGAATGACGACACTGACCAAGCGAAAAATGATCCGCAACAGGGCGGCATCGACCCGGCGCTTTTCGGCTGACTCTGCTTGACTGAACGCGAAACCATCGGCGAGCCGCCCGGCAACCACCAAAACAAACCAAGCTAGGCTACCGACTTTCACGACGAGTGCGATGTAAGAAACGACTGCATATGGGGTTTCGAAGAGACCAATCGCACTGAAAGACGCCAATCCGACAAGATGGGCAATGACAAAAGACCCAAGCAGAGCAAGTGGCACGCCAAATCTTAGGGACGGGCGTGAAATTCTGTGTTTTTCATCCCACCAGGCACCTTGACGATACGCGAACCGGATCAATACTGCTGAAATGATGAGCAGTAAAAAAACAGAAATCCATTGCCACATCCCTTGTCCAAGAACAATTATTTTCGCCCAATCAGGCAGATTGTCTGGAAAATCTCTTGGCAGCCAGACGCCAGGACTGTAAAGCATTTCATTGTATAGTCCGACGGATGCTCCCTTTTTGTAGGGAAGATCCTGCGCCAGCGCGTAATAAATATTAAGATTTTCGACAGTTTCTTTCGTAAAGAGAAATCTGCCAGCGTTGGGTCCTTCCGAAATTCTGGCGATCTCGATCTTCGTATTAGGAACGGTCCAGCGCTCGATCCCCTGTTGCGCAACCTCTTCATCGTCCGGAATGTCTTCAAACGGCGGCAGCTCGACCCGGTCGAGAATTTCCTTTAGCAAAACCATTTTGATAGTCATGGCTGCGAGACGATCGATGGCACGCAACTCGCCGAAGTCAATCGTATCAGCGGCTCGTAAGAGCGGCCTGATGGTATCAGCACGGGGCTTATCGCTCTGCCAGGCGTCCACGGCTGTGTCGATATCGCGAAGGTAGGTTCGCAAAGTGTCGCGCGGACTCGACGTATCTGCCGACCGCAATGGATAGGGATCCTCGATCGCGTCAAGGATCGCGCCAAGATCGCTGATTTGCGCGAGCGTTTGAGGTGCGAGAAGGACGAGGATGAAAACCAATACCCAACGAGACCGCCTAAGGATAGTCCTGATCATGTTTTAGTCTGTTCCTCCAAGGCCGACTTCGGAAAAGTACTTCAACGCGCCTTCGTGGAAGGGCACGTCCAGATCTGTCTCGGCCATCTGCTCTTTGGTCAAGGACAAGAACAACGGTGACAGTGCCTGAAGAATATCCAGGCTTTCGAAGTATGCCTTGGTGACCTGATAGATCACGTTCGGGTCAACCTTGGCTGACGTCGCCAGCATCGACGTCACGCCCAGAGTCGGAGTGTCCCGAGGATTGTCACTGTAAGCGTCTCCCTTGATCACCGAACTAAGGTAAAACGGGTTCTGCCGGGCGAGTTTCTTGATGATTGAACTCGAGACGACCACAAATTTTATGTCGCACAGGGTCGCGGCCTCCCTGACCGTCGGGTTGGGATGACCGATCGTGTAGACGAACGCGTCGAACTCGCCGTCGCATAGGGCCTCGGCCAGGTTGGCGCCCTCGAACGTGGAGACATCGGTCACTTCCTCGCCCGTCCAACCGTGGGCATCCAGCAACACATCCATGGCATCGCGTCGGCTCGAACCCTCCTCACCTAAATAGACCCGCTTGCCCTTCAAGTCTTCGAACGTATCCATGTCCCGTCCGCCACGGGCGACGACCGTAAAGTGCTCAATGTAGAGCCCGAACACCAGGCGCAGATCCCTGAATGACCCCTCTTCCTCGAACGGTGAGTTCCCGTAAAAGGCACGATGCAGCGAGTCGGATTGGGCCAGAGCAAGATCGACGTCCCTATCTCGCAGGTCATTGATGTTTGGGATGGATCCACCGGTGATTTCGACGGTGCAGCTGATGCCGTGAGCGGCATGGTTTTCGTTGACGAGCTTGCAAATAGCCCCGCCGACGGGGTGGTAGAGGCCGCCAACCCGACCGGTCGCGATCGTCACCGTTTCCTGTTCCTCCGCCGCGCCGACTTCACCGACAAGAGCCATCGCGGCGATAAGGACGGTCGCCATTACCACCCTCACTGCATGCTTATAAGGTGCTATCATCGCATCCTCCGAGGGAGCAAGCTTTTTCGTTTCCCATATTTTATTTTTCACCATTTGACTTCGTTTTATGCGCGGTGGGCATCGCACGTTAACCCTGATGCGCGTCATTTTGAAATCGTGACCGGAATCCCAACGGCTTCGACGTTGCCGACGGCCGTTTGAAAGAGAATATTAAGGAGCGAAAACGAGCTACGAT
>JAZBPA010000095.1:0-8588 GCA_036351435.1 Candidatus Competibacteraceae bacterium | reverse complement strand
GCGATAGTATCCTGCGATGTTTTAAGCGGCTTCTTTCTTTTTGTAATGCCTAAATCTGTATCCCGGATAAGGCCATAAATCCCATGGACATGAGACCGATGGTCATGAACGCAATGCCTAAACCCTGTAAACCATCGGGTGCATCGCTGTATTTCAAGCGCTCACGGATGGCACCCAACAGGGTAATGGCCAAAGCCCAACCAAAACCAGAACCGAAACCGTAGACAACGCTTTCAGTAAATGTGTAGCTGCGTTCGGCCATAAACAGCGTAGCCCCCAGGATGGCGCAGTTGACGGTGATGAGAGGGAGGAAGATACCCAATGCGCTATATAAGACGGGGAAAAAACGATCCAGAATGATTTCCAGAATTTGTACCACGGCAGCAATCACGCCTATATAAGCAACGTAACCTAGAAAACTGAGATCTACTCTCGATAAACCAGCCCAGGCCAATGCCCCGTCTTTGAGAAGATACTGATAAATGAGGTTATTGACGGGCACTGTGATACTCTGGACTGCAATAACAGCGATCCCTATTCCGATTGCGGCTTCAACATTTCTCGAAACTGCCAGCACCGTACACATGCCTAAAAAAAAGGTCAGGATAATGTTCTCAATAAATGCCGCAGTGATAAATAGATTAATGTAGTCTTGCATTAAACTGCCCTGATTCTGTGTATCAAATTAGGAGGACGACTTAAATGGAAATAACAAGGCCATCTATCCCAAAAATCATAAAGATTCTAGGTAACTGACACGGCGATCAGGCTAATACCTGTGTGCAGGTGACAGGTCAATCTATCTTTAATGATCGACTGGAACCGGTTGAACGTTTCGAAAATAGTTCGCTAGTTCAACAGCTGAATCACCTTTAGAAAAGCATCAACCACACCAGAATGGATTTAATGCTTCTCCGACAACGTAATGCATGATTTCTGTTGTTCTAGTGTGCAATCGAATAGCCATCAAAATTTAAACGAATCGTTTAATCAATTTAACGTTTCAATCAATCCGATCATCCGATAGAACAGCTAAGAACTTGGGAGTCTTTTGTTTATTAATGATTTTCGAGGGTGGCACAACGGCTGCATAAAGGCTATTGGCTAAGTAGGGGCTCGTAGTCCCGGCGATGACAACAATGAGGACTCCGTTTGGCTGCTCACTTCGTATGGAGGGCCATTTGGAGTGAATCAACTTGGTTACTGGTGTCAAGAAACGGTAGCGAAACATGGTCATAGATTTTTACCCCTATTGCTGCTTTCAGGAATTTTACTTATTCCCTTGACTTGTGATTAACACACAGGTTGTATCGTAAGGCGCATATCGAGCCGTTCTGTAGTAACGGCTGTATTTGTTGATCCACACGAATGCGCCCAACAGCAATAAAGGTCCCATGTCAATGAACGAAACACACGCTCACTGCTGTTCAGGTCCAGTTGACGACCGGCAATTGAAAGACCCTATCTGCGGGATGCGGGTGACACCAAGAAGTCCTTACCAGCATGAACTGCTGGGGAAAACCTATTATTTTTGCAGTGAACACTGCATGAATCAGTTTGCCGGATCGCAGGAGGGACACGTGACAAACGATGATCAACAGACCGAGCTGAAAGACCCGGTCTGTGGCATGACCGTAGCAGCCGACAGCAAACTTTCCCATACCCACGTTGGCAAGGTTTATCGTTTCTGTGGTCAGCGTTGCCTGGATAAATTCAAGGGTGAGCCGGAACGGTACACGACTGGTGTTGCGCCGGTCGCCAAGCCGGCACCCAAGGGCACCATCTACACCTGCCCAATGCATCTGGAAATTCGCCAGGAGGGACCGGGCAGTTGCCCGAAATGCGGTATGGCGCTGGAACCGGAAGGGATACCCGTCCCAGCGACCAAAACCGAATACACCTGTCCCATGCACCCGGAGATCGTGCAAGACGAACCGGGCAGCTGTCCCAAGTGCGGCATGGCCCTGGAACCCCAGACGGTCACTCTCGAAGAAGAGGAAAACCCGGAACTCAAGGATATGACCCGGCGCTTCTCGATTAGCGCCGTGTTGACTGTTCCGCTGGTGATAATCGCCATGGGTGCGTTTATCCCCGGTGTGTCATTCGCGTGGCTGGGTTCACCGCGTACTTTGGGCTGGTTAGAACTGATTCTGGCTATTCCGGTGGTGCTGTGGGGCGGCTGGCCATTCTTCGAGCGGGGTTGGCAATCCCTGGTCAATCGCAGTCTCAATATGTTCACCTTGATTGGCTTGGGTGTGGGCGTGGCGTTCGCCTACAGCACCATTGCTGTGTTATTTCCGGAAATCTTTCCCGCGTCATTTCGCGACACCCACGGGAAAGTCGCCGTTTACTTCGAAGCTGCCGCAGTCATCGTAACCCTCGTCTTGTTGGGTCAGGTGATGGAGTTAAGAGCGCGCAATCAAACCGGTGCTGCGATCAAAGCGTTATTGGGGCTGGCGCCGAAAACCGCCCGCCTAGTCAAAGAAGACGGCAGTGATGAAGACGTACCGTTGGATCAGATTAAACTCGGAGACCGACTGCGCGTTCGCCCCGGTGAAAAAGTGCCGGTCGATGGCATCGTGTTGGAAGGCCACAGCAGCGTCGATGAATCAATGGTTACTGGTGAACCGATCCCCATAGAAAAGAATATCGGTGATAAGGTCATTGGTGCCACAGTAAATGGCACCGGCAGCCTAGTCGTGGAAGCACAGCGGGTCGGCTCAGATACCTTGCTATCGCAAATCGTGCAGATGGTAGCCCAAGCACAACGGAGTCGCGCGCCCATCCAAAAGCTGGCCGATCTGGTCGCTGGTTACTTTGTGCCTGTCGTCGTGGTGATCGCCTTAATCACTTTCATTGTCTGGGCCATCTTTGGACCGGCCCCGGCCATGGCCTATGCCATCATCAACGCAGTAGCGGTACTGATTATCGCCTGTCCCTGTGCGTTGGGTTTGGCCACGCCGATGTCGGTTATGACCGCTACCGGTAAAGGCGCCACGGTTGGCGTGTTATTCAAGAACGCCGAAGCCATTGAGGTGATGCGGCAAATCGATACGCTGGTGGTGGACAAGACCGGCACCCTGACCGAAGGCAAACCGAAATTGGTAGCGGCGGTACCCGCACCGAATGTGGACGAGGCAACGCTGTTACGGCTTGCTGCCTCACTGGAACGGGGTAGCGAACATCCGCTGGCCGCTGCCATTGTCAATGGTGCTCAGAAACAGGATATCGCACTCAGCAAGGCTGAACACTTCGAATCAGTGACCGGTAAGGGCGTGACAGGCCAAGTGGACGATCGTCAGGTTGCTCTGGGTAACCGCGCATTGCTGCAAACGTTGAATATCGATCCGGGTGAGTTGGAAGGTGAAGCAGAAAGACTGCGAGCCGAGGGTCAGACCGTGATGTTTGTGATTGTGGATGGAGAGATCGCCGGCTTAATCGGGGTCGCCGATCCCATCAAAGAAACCACGCCCGGTGCCATTGAGGCACTGCATGCCGAGGGCTTAGACATTGTCATGCTGACTGGCGATAGCGAGACCACAGCCCGTGCTGTGGCCCAGAAACTCGGTTTGGATCAAGTCATCGCCGGGGTATTGCCGGATCAGAAGGCGGAAAAAGTGAAAGCACTTCAGCAGGAAGGTAAACGGGTAGCCATGGCCGGCGATGGCGTCAACGACGCGCCAGCTCTGGCGCAAGCTCAAGTTGGCATCGCCATGGGCACTGGCACCGATGTCGCCATGGAAAGCGCTGGTGTCACTCTGGTGAAGGGTGATTTGAATGGCATCGTTCGCGCCCGGCAACTGAGCCGCGCAACCATGCGCAATATCCGCCAGAACCTGTTCTTCGCATTCATTTACAACTCGCTGGGCGTGCCGGTGGCAGCGGGTGTCCTGTATCCCTTCTTCGGCATCCTGCTGTCGCCGATTATCGCCGCAGCCGCCATGAGCTTCAGTTCGGTGTCGGTGGTCTTCAATGCCCTGCGGCTGAATCGGGTGAAGTTGTAATAACCAAAGCGCCCTGGAATATTTCGGGGCGCTACTATCGGACGACGTATGAGGTTTAGGCCATGAATGACATCAATAAGCTTTCCAAGATCGCTGACATAAACACCCCGCATGAGACGACTCCAACCGAGCATGAATCTCATGGGCAAAAGCGCGGACTATCCAGCACTAATTGGGTGTTGATCGGATTTCTGCTCATCTTCGGTTACTTCCTATTTATGGAGCATCGAGCTCATGTCTGGGAGTATCTGCCTTGGATTTTGCTAATCGCCTGCCCATTGATGCATTTTTTTATGCACGGTAAGCACGGCGGAGGTCACCGGCACTAAGCCACATTACCCTCAGGGAGAACCTTGATGCACGCTTCGACATCAGCCTATGGCCTGTGGTCATTGGTTATTATCAACTCACTGATTTTTATTGTCTTCGCCTTTAGTTGCACTAAGCCGAACAGCCCAAGGGATTGGCGCACTTTCGGAGCGTTCAGCGCGTTTCTCATTGCCTTGTTTACGGAGATGTACGGTTTTCCCCTGACCATTTATTTGCTGTCGGGTTGGCTGGGCCAGATCAGTCCGAACACCGATATATTCTCCCATGATGCCGGCCATCTGCTTTCAACGATCCTAGGTGTCGGTGGCGATCCACACGTTAATGGTCTGCATATCCTGAGCAATGTGCTTATCGTGGCAGGATTAATCTTATTGGCAGCGGCCTGGAAAGTGCTTTATGCGGCTCAACAATCAGGAACTCTGGCCAATACCGGGGTATATGCTCGGCTTCGTCATCCCCAATACTCAGCCTTCGTACTGGTTATGGTCGGGTTCTTGCTGCAGTGGCCCACGCTTCCCACGTTAGTCATGTTTCCCATTCTGGTCGTTATGTATTGGCGCCTGGCATTGCGGGAGGAAAAGGAAGTCGCAACGACATTCGGTGATCAATACCGGCGTTACGCAACACGCACACCACGATTTATTCCGCGGTTTCGTAACCTTGACATAGCAGCCCAAGGTGCGAAGTGAACAGCCGCCCTACACATAACAACAGGAGTGACTCCCGATGAAAGCTCAACAGTCTGACAGAAGGCAGCAACCCAATAGAGATATCAATAAAGACCCGGTATGCGGTAAGCGCATCAATCGCAATAAAGCACATATTGAGATCCGTTATCAGGGTCAGGATTACTTACTCTGTTGCCCGGTGTGCCAAGCCGAGTTCGAGCGAGCGCCAGAGAAATATATTCGGTAGCTTGAACCAAGCCCTGGGAAATCATGAAGCACTTCGGGTTAAGACCAAACCCGACCAATACACCGCTGATAACATGCAGGAGAAAGAAAGATGAAGACAACACTTTCACTGTTACGTATTGGACACGCGACCAGCCTTTTTCTGGCGATCACCTATCTCTTATGCGTTGCCTTCGATCTGCTGTTTCCACAGCATGCTATGTACCGAGCATGGAGTATTCTTCTGCCGGGATTCGAATGGTTAAGTTGGGGCAGTTTTTTCCTGGGGTTAGTGGAAAGTTACGGCTATGGCTGGTACATCGCATTGATCTGGACCGCGCTGTACAACTTTTTTTCCACTCCGAGCAGCGACCAAAGTGATGCTGTGAGTAATGATTACCCGTTACCCATTAATCGGCGATGAATTTTTTGGGGCTGAAAGCCACGGTCTGTGTGATACAGGTCCGTAACGATGATCAATAAACTCACCCTATGGCTTGCAAGTTTAGCCCTGCTGCTGTGCTTCATCGCTGTATCACCAGTATCACACGCCAACCCGGTTACCACCGACAATACCCAGATTCAACTCATCAGCGAAGTTCAAGCGGTGCAACCAGGCCAACCGTTCTGGGTTGCGCTGCGCATGAAAATCCGTGAGGGCTGGCATACCTATTGGCGCAATCCCGGCGATACCGGGATGCTGTCGACTATTAGCTGGTCATTGCCCAGCGGGTTTACAGCCGATGAAATCCAATGGCCTTATCCAGAACGGGTCGTCTACGGGGGATTGATCAATTACGGCTATCACGATCTGGTCCATCTGTTGGTGCGCATCACCCCCCCGGACGATCTGCCCCTGAACCGGCCAATAACGCTCAAGGCCCATGCCAAATGGCTGGTTTGCGCCGATATTTGCATCCCCGAAGAAGCGCAACTGGCCCTGGATTTACCGGTCAGCGAAACCACGCCGCCGTTCAACGAACAATGGGTTAACGTTTTCGCGAAAACCCGCCAGAGTCTGCCGAAAACCAATCCCTGGACTACCTATTTCACCACCACAGCCGATGACTTTGTCTTGCATCTGTTGACGCCCGATTGGTCGGCGGCAGAAATCACGAACCTGGAATTTTTTCCCTACAACGAAGGGGTTTTTGAATACGCGGCACCGCAAACTCCCACTATAAACGACCGGAGCATCACGCTGACTATCGCGCGGGGAGCGTTTCGCACCGCGCCGCTGGAACGGGTCCAAGGCGTGCTCGTGATGCACTTCGCAGAAGACAGCAATACGACCGAAGCTTTCCGTATCGATGCGCTGCCCTTGACCGCTCTGGTTAGTCCAGCTCTCGGCGCACCCGTTCAGGAAACCGCACTGCCGGCAACGGAACCGGTGCAATCGGCAACCACGCCTCTCAATCACAGCGATATCTATTCACCCGCGCTTGAACCTAAGCTGAATTCATTAACAAACGAACTGTTCCTGGCTTTTCTCGGGGGACTGATTCTGAACTTTATGCCCTGTGTGTTCCCCGTCTTATCGATCAAAGCACTCAGCCTCATCGACAAGACTAAGAAAGCACCTTGGGAGGTGCGCCGCCACGGCATGGTATTCGCCGTCGGTGTATTAATCTGCTTCGCGGGAATAGCCGGTTTATTGATCGCGTTGCGCGCCGGTGGCGCACAGATCGGCTGGGGTTTTCAATTACAGTCGCCGGTGTTCGTAACCTTGCTGGCTTATCTGATGTTTGCAGTCGGCTTGAGTCTATCCGGAGTGTTTACTGTTGGTGGTTCGCTGATGGGCCTCGGTAGCGGCTTAGCAGCGCGCGGCGGTTATTCCGGTTCTTTCTTTACTGGCGTGCTAGCCACCCTAGTGGCCACCCCGTGCTCGGCTCCGTTCATGGGCGCTGCATTGGGCTTTGCCTTGACCCAACCCTGGCCGGTGTCGCTGGCGATTTTTGAAGCGTTGGGCTTCGGGTTGGCTTTTCCCTATCTGGTGATGAGCTTCTTCCCCGCCGTGTTCAAGTATCTGCCAAAGCCGGGAACCTGGATGGTGCGCTTCAGGGAATTCCTGGCCTTTGCGATGTACGGTACGACAGTGTGGTTAGTCTGGGTGCTCACCTTGCAGACCGGCCCCAAAGGCATTGCCGCTGCGTTGACCGGCTTGGTCGCCATCGCCTTCGCGGCCTGGCTGTTCAGTAGCACCCGGGAAAGCGGCCGACACGGGCGGATGCTGGGCAATGTCGCGACGGTGTTCACGGTGGTCGTGGCTTTGAGTTTAGTCGGATTACCAGTCTTCAACACCTCGAACGCTAAACAGGCCGATCCTACGCAACACAATAAAGCCGGGCAGGGTCCGGTATGGGAACCGTTTTCGCGGCAGCGCTTGGCCGAGTTGCGCGCCGCCGGTCGCCCGGTCTTTATCAATTTCACTGCAGCTTGGTGCATCACCTGCTTGGTCAATGAGCGGGTCGCTTTGAGTTCGGCGCGACTCGCAGCGGTTTTTGCGGAAAAAGGCATTGTGTATCTCAAGGCCGATTGGACCAATCACGATCCTGAAATCACCCAGGTGCTCAGCGAATTCGGCCGCAGCGGCGTGCCTCTTTATGTGTACTACCCGGAAGGCGTGCAGTCCGAAACCATTTTGTTGCCACAACTGTTAACTGAGGCTGGCGTTTTAAAGGAGCTGGGTCTATCCACTGAGCCCCTGGTTTACGAGGGAGCGCATTATTAAAGCGCCTAATCCTCAGAAAAGCGACATATGGTTGATAAGGAGGGACTATCGTAAACCCAGCCGTCTTGACCTGTGCCCTACACACAGGCTCTAGGATTTGCCGAAAAAAAACCACCACTCTTGATGGGACATAAAGCGATGAAGCAAAAGATTCTTTATTTATCGATTTTTCTTCTTTTAGCGTTCACGGGTCTTTTGATCTGGAATCCCCCCTGGATTCAGAAGAACCCTGGCTTGGCTACAGCAGCCCAGGCCGTGACCGTCTATCGGTCACCTACCTGCGGCTGCTGTGAGAATTACGCGGACTATTTGGAAGGCAAAGGTTTCAAGGTCGATTTAATAGAGACTAATGACTTGGACCGGATAAAAGCCAAATACGGGATCCCCAGCCATTTTAAAAGCTGCCACACCACCGTCATGGGTGATTATGTAGTCGAAGGCCATATTCCAGTCGAGGTGGTTCATAAATTATTGGATGAAAAACCAGCTGTTGCGGGCATCGCTATGCCAGGCATGCCTTCCGGATCGCCCGGTATGCCGGGTGCCAAAAGGGAAAAATTTCGAGTCTATTCCTTCGATGCGAAAGGCAATCAATTAGATGTATTTGCGGAAATGTGATGAGAAAAACAT
>JAZBPA010000094.1:0-18904 GCA_036351435.1 Candidatus Competibacteraceae bacterium | reverse complement strand
TTGGACCTCATCAATAGTCTTTCGATCATTGTCTGTGACGATCCAAACGCGGCGCTGAAGCCGAATCGCGAGATCAAGAAAACGCTTGTGAGCGAGGCCAACACTGATTACATCAATATCATTGTCAATCGGCAACTTTCCTTTTGCATCTTTGTAAGCCCGCTGGACGATGAGTTCATCCGAGGGACCTTCAACAAGGATGGCTCCTTTTGCAAGGACCAGTCGAAGCGTGTCGAAACCAGCAAGTTTCTTGAAGTAGTCGACAGTATCCTTTGGAAGGTCTGTAATTCGGGTCGTTGTCCCTGGACCCAGTAGAATTAGGTTTTGTAACCCTAGCTTGTTCAGAACGAAGTTACTATGCGTTGCAATTATGACCTGTTTACCTGCACAGTGCTTCTCAATGCGTGTGATGAGCTTTCTGAGGCTGGTGAATGAAAGGTGGTTTTCTGGTTCCTCAATGAGCACCATATGTGCGTCATCTGCCCTGCGTCCGAGGGCCAAAAGTGTCTTGAGAGCGTTCTGTTCACCTTTTCCGATAAGCGGGAAAGGAAGGTTGTCTAGATGAGCAGCAAGGCTGCTCTCCCATGTATAGCGTTGCGAGATATCAATGGCGAGACTCAGCTTGCGATCCGTTATCGCATCGTTCGTGGATTTCAAACGTTCATTGATTTCCCTGACGGTCTCTTTCTCATTAAATTCCTCGCGAAGACTCCGGTATTGACGTGATAGCTCGGCGCGTTCCTTGTCATCAAGATTTGTCCGGAGAATCTGTTGCATGTGGTGATCGACGCCAGACTGCAAGTGTATGTTAGCCGGATCAATCACTGAAGCTGATGCAGGGACGCTTCGTGCTGTAATTCCTGATCCGTGAAACCCGAGCCAATCAATTTTGTAGTATTCAGTGGGTACAAGTTGAATTCCCGAAGGATCAGCGATGAAACTTTGGTACTCATCGTGATAATCCGGCGACAATTTAGCTTGGATACGAATACCGAAAGCGTCTTCACCGTAGAGGTTGTTGCTGCCACGCAGGATCGCTGTCTGATCTGATTCTTCTAGGTAGACTTCAATGATCATGCTTGGTGGGGTGGGAGCTGGTTTTGAATTGGCTTTAAGTTTCTCCGTGTACTCTCGTGTCGCTTCCATATTGAGGAGATAAGGCGATAATCCCTGCGCTAGGGATCGGCCATTTAGACGACCAGTGAGGGCGAGATTGATAGCCTCAATCAAGGTGGACTTGCCGGTATCGTTCGCTCCGACAAGCGTATTAATGCCTTCAGCGAAGTCGAGGTCGAACGAACGAAAAAGGCGGTAGTTGCGAATGGCAATCTTGCGAATCACAATGATGCTCCATTTACGCTATTGGTCCAATCATGCCATCAGACTTCCGAAAGCTTTTTTAAGTCACTGTGCTGTTAGATGGTACGTCTTGCGGACCCAACGCTGGGGAATTGATTGAAATCTTCTCAAATGCCCAGTAAATCAGGTAAATCGGCGATAAAACGGATTGCCGCTAATTCACGTCTGCTTGAACAGCTTGCTATGCTCTACTAAAGATTTTGCATTTCGCATAAACATATTCGGGGTCAAGATCAACACCGGAATCCCAAGCGATAGTATCGAAACTGACCCGGACAGTCTGAATGTAGCTTGGTCTTCCAGCCGTTTGAAGACACCAAAATCCAACACTGATTTCATATCCAACGTACCGGACTCGCCATTGTCAAACACAACGGATAGTACGTAATCTTCACAGGGAACTACCTTTACTACTGAGGGGTGCATTTGACACCTCCTTACTGAAGAGGTTGAATCTTGAAAGGCTCTTCTCCGTTCATCAACAGATTCCAGTTGGCCATTAGATCTTCTTGATGTAGTTCGGCCCATGCTAATACGAGCTTAGAAGCTGTTTTAAAAATCCCGTTGGGAGTGAAGTGATTGTGCTGACCTGACGTCATAGAAAGTCTCACCCAACTATGAGACGAGGTCAGCACGATGAGCACAAAGGCTCAAACTCACTATCCGACGGATTTGACGGATAGTCAATGGGCGTTAATCGAACCGTTGTTGCCGGAACCGAAAAGCGGGCCGGGTCAACGGGGACGGCCCTTCAGTAATCGCCGTCACCTCTTTGATGGGATACTGTATGTGGTTAAGACCGGCTGTCAATGGCGCTGGCTACCGCGGGAGTTTGGTCCGTGGCAGACGGTCTACGGGTGCTTTAATCGCTGGAGCCACTTAACCGTGTGGCAAGGGCTGATGGAGGAATTGAATATGAAAGAACGCCGTCGCCAGGGTCGTCATGCTGAACCCACCGCTGGTTGCATTGACAGCCAAAGCGTCAAAGCGGCGATGCAACCGACCACACAAGTGGGCTTTGATGGCAACAAGAAAATCAAAGGGCGCAAACGGCACGTACTCACCGACACGTTGGGACTGATCCTCTGTGTGGTCGTCACGGCAGCTAACGGAGGCGACCGTGAGGGGCTCAAGGAAATCCTGAACCGGTGGTTCATCAAGGGTGTCTGCCGGTTGCGCAAACTCTGGGTTGATGCCGGCTATTCCGGTGAGCCTTTGCGTGAGTGGGTGCACCGCCTGAAACGTACTCACCGGATTGATCTGGAAGTGACCGATCACCAGGGTAAGGGATTTCAGGTCGTTCCCAAACGCTGGGTGGCCGAACGGGCGTTTGGTTGGCTTGGCGGCTATCGCCGTCACAGCAAAGACTACGAGACGCTCACCCGCAATAGTGAGGCCCTGATTCAAATCACCATGATTGCCATCCTGATCCGCAGACTGGCTTGATATTCAATTCGGCCACTGGGGGGATTTTTAAAACAGCTTCTTAGTTTGTTTTCTCGGAAGATTACCTTCTTTTACTTCGCACGAGCGAATATCTACTGTTGCTTTGTGCTCCGCGTAGTAGACATGAAAAGGTGTAGCTAAGCTACTCTGCTGAAAACTCCCGAGTACATTTCACGGCCTTGTGCCAACCCCGCAAAAGCTGTTCGCGATTCGCTTGATTCAACTGCGGATCACAGCGCCGATCCCGATGCCAGTGTTGTTTGAGATCGTCCAGCGACCCATACAAGCCAACTTGCAAACCGGCTAAATACGCAGCGCCCAACGCGGTCGTTTCGATCACTCGGGGGCGTTCAACGCTCAGGCCCAATATGTCGGCCATAGCTTGCAGCAACCAATTATTGGCGACCATGCCCCCGTCTACTCGTAGCGTAGTCGGTGTCGCTGCGCCGTCATTAGTCATGGCGACCAGCAAATCATGGGTTTGATAACACACCGATTCCAGAGTGGCCCGCACCAGTTCAGCGGGGCCGCTATCACGAGTTAAACCGAACAACGCGGCTCGTGCATGCGGGTCCCAGTGTGGTGCGCCTAAACCGGTAAACGCCGGGACTAGATAGACCCCTTGATTGGATTCGAGGCACTTTGCTAACGCTTCGGTTTCCTTGGCCGATTCAATGATTTTGAGCCCGTCTCTCAACCATTGCACACCGGCCCCGGCGATAAAAATCGAACCTTCCAGCGCATAAGTGATTTCACCGTTCAAGCGGTAACCGATGGTGGTCAACAACCGGTTTTTGGAGGCTACGGGCTGCGCACCGGTATTGAGGACCGCAAAACAACCGGTGCCGTAAGTGCTCTTGATCATGCCCGGCTCGAAACATACTTGGCCGATCAGCGCTGCTTGTTGGTCACCGGCAATACCACAGATCGGTATGGATTGCCCCAACACGTCAGTCGCGCTGACACCGAAATCGGCGGCACAGTCTTTGACTTCCGGCAGTAATGAACGCGGAATATCGAACAGCTTTAGTAACTCATCGTCCCAATCCTGGGTATGGATATTAAACAAAAGAGTGCGTGAGGCATTAGTCACGTCGGTGGCATGAACCTGACCCTTGGTCAATCGCCATAGGACAAAGCTGTCGATCGTACCGAAAGCTAATTCGCCGACTTCCGCCTTTTCACGGACGCCGGGAACATGATCAAGAATCCAGGCTATTTTAGTGGCTGAAAAATAGGGATCAATGATTAAACCGGTTTTCGCGGTAATCATGGGTTCCTGGCCTGCTTCCGCTAATTCCTTGCAGCGGTCGGCGGTGCGCCGGTCTTGCCAGACAATGGCGTTATAAACCGGTTTCCCGGTTTTTCGATTCCACACCACGACGGTTTCACGTTGATTGGTAATGCCGATAGCGGCAACCGGTTCTTCCCCACTTTGCAATACTTCGCGGCAAACGGCTTGGGTGGTGTCCCAAATAGCTTCCGGGTCATGTTCTACCCAACCGAGTTGGGGATAAATTTGTCGGAATTCTTGTTGCGCAGTGCGTAAAATTCGGCCATCTTGATCGAAAATGATCGCACGTGAACTGGTTGTGCCCTGATCAATGGCTAATAATGCGGTTGTCATCGGTTTAGCCTCTTTCTTTTATGATTGTTTCGAGCATAGTACAGCGCAATACGAAAATAAAGGAACATTAGTGCTGTGGGATCATAGGACTGTACTCACCTGCCTGTCGCGAGGCTAGCAAAGCAACATGGTTTTCAATCGCCGACAACAACGGATCCTGGAATGGATTGGACGCGATGGTTACGCCACTATCGAAGCGTTGGCGGACCATTTCAAGGTCACTCCCCAGACCATGCGACGGGACATCAACGCCTTGTGCAAACAGGGTTTATTGATGCGTTACCACGGCGGGGCCGGCGTTCCACAATCCAGCGTCGAAAATATCGCTTATCCTACCCGGCAGGCGCTCAGCCATGAAGAAAAGCACCGCATCGCCGACCTAGTCGCCCGACATATTCCGGATCACGCTTCTTTGTTCATCAATTTAGGCACGACCAACGAAGAAGTCGCCAAAGCGCTCCAACAGCATAAGGGGCTGCGGGTCATTACTAATAATCTCAACGCGGCTCTCATTCTTTGTGAAAATCCCGACTGCGAGGTGATTACCGCCGGTGGCGTGGTCCGCCATCAGGATCACGGTGTCATCGGTGAGGCTACCATTGATTTCATCCGCCAGTTTAAGGTCGATTTCGCCGTGATCGGGATTTCCGGCATTGAAGAAGATGGTACCCTACGCGATTTCGATTATCGCGAAGTTCGGGTATCCCAAGCGATTATTGAGCAATCCCGGCAAGTGTTGCTGGCCACCGATCACACCAAATTCGGGCGCAATGCCCTGGTGCACCTCGGCCATGTGCGCCAGATCGACGCCCTATTCACCGATCGCCCGCCCCCGCCTGCCTTGGCTGCGATACTGGCTGAATCCGGTATCGACGTTTACGTGACTGATTCCGCCATAAACAACGCATAATTTTTTTCGTTCGAACCCTTGATCGCTGCATTTTTTTCACTATTATTCGTTTATGTTCGAATGAAATGCTATACCTATTCATCTCGCGCAGCGAGCGGAGCACAAACGGGAAGAAGCAATGATTCAGTTGAGAACCAGCCATATTGAGCAGCTCTCTCACCACACGTTTGATGCCTTAATCATCGGTGGCGGCATTAACGGGGCAGTTTCAGCGGCCGCGTTAGCGGGTCGAGGGGTGAAAACCGCACTCATTGATAAAGGCGATTTTGCCGGTTTCACCAGTATGCATTCCTCGAATCTGGTGTGGGGAGGTATCAAATACATGGAAAGTTACGACTTTGGACTGGTGCGCAAACTGTGCCTGAGCCGCAACCAGTTACTCCGAAATTATCCGTCTTCTGTCCAGGAAATCCGATTTTTTGCAACGATCGCCAAGGGGTTCCGCTACCCGCCGTTCCTGCTGTACCTGGGCACGTGGTTGTATTGGTTGATCGGCAACGGCTACACGCGTATTCCACGCTTGTTATCTAAACCTCGCATTCATACCGAAGAGCCCATCGTCAACACCGACGATGCTGTCGGCGGTTTCGAATATTCCGATGCGTATCTTTACGATAACGATGCCCGCTTTGTGTTCAATTTCGTGCGCACTGCGTTGGATCGGGGTTGTGTCGCTGCGAATTATCTCGAATCGCTGGGTGGACAACGTATTGATGGATACTGGCATATCCGGGTGCGGGACGTTATCAACGGACGCGAATTCATCGTTCGCGCCAAAGTATTGATCAACGCAGCCGGTCCTTTCGCCGATCAGCATAATCACCTAACTGACCAGACCACCGCACACCACCATGTGTTTTCCAAGGGCATTCATCTCATCGTCCGGCAACTGACCCCGCACCGCAGAGTCCTCTCATTCTTCGCCGACGATGGGCGCTTGTTTTTTGTCATTCCTATGGGGGGCCACACCTGTATCGGCACCACCGATACACGGGTCGAACAACCCGAAACCCAGGTGACGGACGAAGATATTGATTTTGTGCTGAACAACATCAATAAACGGGTGAAATTGGATCGTCCATTGGGCCGAGACGACATTATCGCTACGCGCTGTGGGGTGCGTCCCCTTGCGGTAGAAACCAACGACAGCGCGGGCCGAGATTTTCTGCAACTGTCGCGCAAACATGCGATTGATGCTGATCTGGACACACACACTTTAAGCATTTTCGGCGGCAAACTCACCGATTGCATCAATGTGGGAGACGAGGTATGCGATTTGGTGCGCAAGATGGACGTGGCGATTCCGTATCCGAATTTCAAATGGTACGGCGAACCGCCGGCTGCAGTACGGGAAGAATTCTTCCATCGCGCCCGATTAATGGAATTAGACAAACTCACCGTCGCTGACGCGACTGAACCGTTAAGCGTTCGCTTATGGCGTCGCTACGGTGCTAAGGCTATGGATCTGTTGGCGCTGATCGGACGGGAACCGCAGCAGGCCGAGATTCTCATTGAAGGAACCGAATTTACCCGTTGCGAGATGCAGTACGCGGCTCGCCACGAGATGATCACCAAACTTGAAGATCTTCTTCGCCGGCGCACCAAAATCGCTTTAGTGGTGCGCCGCAAAGACATCAAGCAGGCGCCCGGTTTAATGGAAGCTTGCGACATCTTGTTCGGGGCTCAGGCGCAAGAAAAATTCGATGACTATTTTCGTTCCGAAGAGAGTGCTGAAAGTGCGTCGTTTCAACCTGATCGCACCAAGAACCCGCAGGCGCATTCTCAAGCCCTGAATTGGAAATAATGGCTTAGGTAAGATGTGGTGAGCTTGCGAACTGCATCCTACAAACACCATAAAGCAATAACGTCACACGATGACGAGGAGGATGATTCACCATGCACTCTCCAACCGATCGCCAGACGCGTATCCTGGAGCTGATCAAACACCAAGGCTTCGTCTCAATCGGAGCTCTAGCTCAGCGTCTCGGCGACACTACCGAGGATATTCAAACCGATATTGACCTGCTGTGCGAGCAGGGATTACTGCAACGACATGAAAGCGATACAGGTCCGCTTTCCAGCACCGAAAACATCGCCTACACCACCCGTCAGACCCTTTATGCCGAAGAGAAAGCCCACATCGGTCGCGAAGTCGCCCGCCACATCCCGGATCATTCGTCGCTGTTCATCAACATCGGCACCACCACCGAAGCAGTCGCCAAAGCCTTGTTGGGACATAAAGGATTGCGCGTTGTTACCAATGATCTCAACGTCGCCAGCATCCTAAGTCCTAATCCCGAGTTAGAAGTGATCGTGGCCGGTGGCATTGTGCGCAGCCGCGATCAGGGTATCGTCGGTGAGGCGACGATTGATCTAATCCGCCAATTTCGCTTGGATTACGGCATCATCGGTATCAGTGCCATTGACGCTAGCGGAGCGCTACTCGATTTTGATTACCGGGAAGTGCGGGTCGCACAAGCGATCATCGAAAATTCCCGCCAAGTATTCCTGATTGCCGATCACAGCAAGTTCAATCGCAATGCGATGGTACGGCTCGGCCATATTTCGCAACTCAGCGCGCTGTTCACCGATGCAGAGCCGCCCGCCGCGATGGCTGAGCAACTCGCCGCCGCCAAGGTCACGCTTCATATCGCCAAGGCGACAGCATGAAGCCGAACTTGGCGCCTAGCTCCAGGCGGGGAAACCGATTATGACTCTCAAACTCGACAATGTATCGAAACAGGTGGGCCGTGATACTCATCTGTATCCGATTGATCTCGAACTCAAACCCGGTCTCAATGTGGTGATCGGACCGACTTTATCCGGCAAAACCTCGCTGATGCGGATGATGGCGGGTTTGGACAAACCCAGTAGCGGACGGATTCTCATTGATGGGCGCGATGTCACCCACGATCCCATTCAAAAACGCAATGTGGCGATGGTCTACCAACAGTTCATCAACTACCCGTCGTTTACGGTGTATGACAACATCGCTTCGCCACTGAAATTAGCCGGTCACGGCAAAGCGGAGATCGAACGACGGGTCATGGAAGTCGCGGCCATGCTGCATTTGGAACCGTTTTTAAAACGCCTGCCCGGTGAGCTATCCGGCGGTCAACAACAACGTACCGCAATGGCCAGGGCGTTAGCCAAAGATTCGGAACTGCTGCTGTTCGATGAGCCGCTGGTCAATCTCGATTACAAACTGCGCGAAGAATTGCGGACCGAAATGCAGGAGATTTTTAAACGTCGGCAAGCGGTCGTGGTGTATGCCACCACCGAACCCTTGGAAGCCTTACTGCTGGGCGGTACCAGCACCGTCTTGGATGCCGGACGGGTGTTGCAGCACGGTTCAACCTTGCAAGTTTATCATCAGCCGGCCACGGTGCGCGCCGGGCAGATTTTCAGCGATCCACCGATTAACACCATCGAAGGCAAAGTCGCGGATGGTATGGCGTGGCTAGGCGAACACATCCGCGTTCCCCTTAGCGGGCATTTAGCGAATCTGGTCCCCGCGGAGTATCGCTTCGGCGTACGTGCTAATCATCTGTTCATCGCCCCATGCAGTGCCGAAGACGTCAAGGTCGTTGCTATCACCGAGCTTGCAGAAGTCAACGGTTCGGAAACTTTCATTCATGTCACCCACCACGGTACCTACTGGGTGGTCCAGGAAGAGGGCGTACACTCTCTGGGTTTGGGCAAAGAAATCAACCTGTATGTTAATCCACGACATTTGTTTGCGTTCGACCAAGCCGATCGCCTGGTCGCCGCGCCCAGCCTGGAGCAGCAGGCAGCGACAGCGGAGGTGAATCATGGCGCGCATTGATCTACAGAAAATCGCCCACGCCTATGCGCCTAATCCCAAAGGCCCTGCCGATTATGCCCTGCAACCGCTTGATCATGTCTGGGAAGATGGCGGTGCTTATGCCTTGTTGGGACCCAGCGGGTGCGGCAAATCAACCTTGCTGAATGTGATTTCCGGCTTGCTGCGGCCCAGCGAGGGTCGGGTGTTGTTCGACGGTCGCGATGTGACCGATTTGCCCACCAAAGAGCGTAATATTGCCCAGGTGTTTCAGTTCCCGGTGATCTACGACACCATGACGGTGTTTGAGAATCTGGCGTTTCCGTTGCGCAATCGCGGCTTTGGCAATCAACAAGTTGAGGAACGGGTGCACGAAGTGGCGGACATGCTGGAACTCACCCCGGTGTTGCAAACACGGGCGCAGGGTTTGACAGCAGACGCGAAGCAAACGATTTCCCTGGGTCGGGGATTGGTGCGCAGCGATGTGACCGCCATCCTGTTCGACGAGCCGCTGACCGTGATCGATCCTCATCTGAAATGGCTGTTGCGGCGCAAGCTCAAACAGATTCATGAGCATTCCCAACTGACCTTGGTGTATGTCACCCACGATCAAAACGAAGCGCTTACCTTTGCGGATAAGGTGGTCGTCATGAACGAGGGTGCGGTATTGCAACTCGGCACGCCGCAAGAGCTGTTCGAGAGTCCCGCGCACACCTTCATTGGTCATTTCATCGGCAGTCCCGGCATGAACTTCCTGCCTTGCGCACTGGACGGTGCAGAAGCGGTAGTCGAAAACGCCCGCATCGGCTTGATCGACGGTTTGGCGGATAAAGCCCGTCAGCAAGGGAAGCAGTGGGAAATCGGGGTGAGGCCGGAATTTCTCAAGCTGTCCCGGGAGCCGGGTCTGGGCACCGTTCCGGTATCCGTGACAGCGGTGCAGGACTTGGGCAATTTCAAGATTGTGACCGTACAGTTGGGCGCACTCACGCTGAAAGTGAAGGTGCCGGAAGATCAAGAAGTGCCGGCAGATCAGGCTCAACTCGGCTTTACACCCGAACTGACCAAACTGTACGCCGACGGCTTTTTAGTCGGCTGACCGGGGAAGCATCATGAATAAAGTACAAAACAACAAAGCTTGGCTGCTGGTAATCCCGGTCTTTGTGATCGTGGCGTTCAGCGCCATCATTCCACTGATGACAGTGGTCAATTACTCGGTGCAGGATATATTCGGTCCCGGCCAGCGGGTGTTTATCGGCACCGAATGGTTCAAAGAGGTGATGCAAGACGAACGCTTGCACGATGCGCTGGGACGGCAGCTGCTGTTCTCCTCTTTGGTGCTGTTAATCGAGATTCCGCTGGGCATTCTGATCGCTCTGGCCTTACCGACTCGCGGCTGGAAGGTCTCGCTGGTACTGGTCGTGCTAGCGCTGCCGCTGTTGATTCCCTGGAACGTGATCGGCTTCATCTGGATCGTCTTCACTCGGCCTGATATCGGCCTGGCTGGTAAAGCCATCAACGAGTTAATGCATATCGATTACAACTTTACCGCTCATGCCTTCGATGCCTGGATCACCGTGTTAGTCATGGATATCTGGCATTGGACACCCTTTGTGGTGCTGCTCTGTTATGCGGGATTGCGCGCTATCCCGGATGCGTATTATCAGGCGGCCAGTATCGACGGCGCGTCGAAGTGGGCGGTGTTCCGCTATATCCAACTGCCCAAGATGCGTGAGGTGTTGACGATCGCCATACTGCTGCGTTTCATGGACAGTTTCCTGATCTATGCCGAACCGTTCGTGCTGACCGGCGGGGGTCCGGGCAATTCCACCACATTCCTGTCGCAGTTCTTGACCAAGATGGCTATCGGCCAATTCGATCTCGGGCCGGCGGCGGCGTTTTCCCTCGTCTACTTCCTGATCGTGTTGTTATTCAGTTGGTTGTTCTATACCGCGATCACCAACATCAGCAAATAAAGGGCCGGGCCATGAATAAACGCACTGTCGGACTGATTGTTTACTTCACCTTCCTGTTGCTACCGCTGTACTGGATGTTTGCCATGTCCTTGCAGACCACTGAGGATATTCTCGGCACGTTCTCGCTGTGGCCACAAAATATTACGCTGGCGAACTACACCAAGATTCTTACCGATGCGACTTGGTACAGCGGTTACATCAATTCCATCATTTATGTGTCCCTAAATACCATCATTTCGCTTTCGGTAGCACTACCGGCGGCTTATGCGTTCTCGCGCTACAACTTCATCGGCGACAAGCATATGTTTTTCTGGCTGCTGACCAATCGCATGGCGCCGCCAGCGGTGTTTCTGTTGCCGTTCTTCCAACTCTATTCGACCTTCGGTTTGATTGATACCCATATCGCGGTGGCGATTGCTCACTGTCTATTCAATGTCCCGCTGGCGGTGTGGATTCTGGAAGGGTTCATGTCCGGTATCCCGCGCGAAATCGATGAAACAGCCTATCTGGATGGCTACAGCTTCCCACGCTTTTTCACGACCGTGTTCATTCCATTGATCCGCGCCGGTATCGGCTCCACGGCCTTCTTCTGCTTCATGTTCAGTTGGGTGGAATTATTGTTGGCGCGGACGCTGACTACCACCAGCGCTAAACCCATCGCAGCAATCATGACCCGTACCCAAAGCGCCTCGGGTCTCGATTGGGGACTGCTGGCGGCGGCTGGGATTCTTACCATTGTGCCGGGTGCTTTGGTGGTTTATTTCGTGCGTAATTACATGACCAAGGGCTTCGCCCTGGGCCGCGTTTAAGGGGGATAGGTTATGGAATGGATGGCTTGGACATTACCAACGGCGTTGTTCTTCACCGCCATTATAGTGATGCTCATCGGTATGACCGTTTGGCAGCTCGCATCACCCACGATAGAACGGCGGGGCTTTTTGCCCATTGCCACGACACGCGGCGACCGCTTATTCATCGGTTTATTGACCAGTGCCTACATCCACCTTGCATGGTTGGGTTTGACCGACTACAACCTGTGGTGGGCGAGTGGTATTGCGTTGCTGTGGATGATCGCGTTAATGCGCTGGGGTTGATTGACAGCAAGCATAGTAGTTTCGGGCAAAGCCCCGTTATCGGGGATTGGAAAGTCCTCGGCAAGTAAAACAAGGAAGCGTTTGTGAAGTAACTAACTAAAACAGTTTGAGGAGGCATTCACATGGTAAACCCATGGCATTGGCGTCGGCAGGCGCTCAGCACGACCCTGACCGCTGTACTGTTCGGTATGGCAGGGGTTGCAGCGGTTGCGCAAGACGACGCGCAACAGTTGGCGGCGGCTCAAAAATGGATTGATGATGAGTTCCAGCCATCGACCTTGAGCAAGGAGCAACAGCTGGAGGAAATGAAATGGTTCATTGAGGCGTCCAAACCGTTTCGCGGTATGGACATCAAGGTCGTCTCCGAGACCATCACCACTCATGAGTATGAAGCCAAAACACTGGCCAAGGCGTTCGCGGAAATCACCGGCATCAATGTGACCCACGATCTAATCCAGGAAGGCGATGTCATCGAAAAACTGCAAACGCAAATGCAATCCGGTGAGAACGTCTACGATGCCTACATCAACGACTCCGATCTGATCGGTACCCACTTCCGTTATGGTCTAGTGGTTCCGCTCAGCGATTGGATGTCTGGAGAGGGCAAGGATGTCACGCTGCCGACCTTGGATCTGGATGATTTTATCGGCACGAGCTTCACGACCGGCCCGGATGGCAAGCTGTATCAATTGCCGGATCAGCAATTCGCCAATCTTTACTGGTTCCGTTATGACTGGTTCACCAACGATGACTTGAAGGCGAAATTCAAGGAAAGCTATGGCTACGATCTGGGCGTGCCGGTCAATTGGTCGGCCTATGAAGACATCGCTGAATTCTTCACTAAAAACGTCAAAGAGATCGACGGGCAGCCGGTTTACGGCCATATGGACTACGGCAAGAAAAGCCCTGATCTCGGCTGGCGCATGACTGATGCGTGGCTATCTATGGCTGGCGTAGGCGATAAAGGGCTTCCCAATGGCAAGCCGGTCGATGAATGGGGTATTCGGGTCGAAGGGTGTAATCCGGTCGGTTCTGACGTGCGCCGTGGCGGAGCAGTCAACGGTCCCGCAGCAGTGTACGCCATTCGCAAATATAAGGAATGGGTCGGTGAGTACGCGCCTCCCGGTTCTCTGGGCATGACCTTTTACGAAGCGGGCCCAGTGCCAGCGCAGGGTAACGTCGCCCAGCAGATTTTCTGGTATACCGCGTTTACCGCCGATATGACCAAAGATGGCATTCCCGTGGTTGATGAAAACGGGCTGCCGAAATGGCGCATGGCGCCCAGCCCGCATGGCCCCTATTGGGAAGACGGCATGAAGTTGGGTTATCAGGATGCCGGCTCCTGGACGTTATTGGAATCTACCCCAGTGGACAGGCGTAAGGCGGCTTGGTTATATGCGCAATTCGTGGTGGCCAAGACGACCTCTTTGAAAAAGACCCATGTGGGCCTGACCCCGATTCGCGACAGCGACATCAACCACGAATCCTTCACTGAGCGCGCGCCCAAGTTAGGCGGTTTAGTCGAGTTCTATCGTAGCCCCGCGCGGGTCGCCTGGACCCCGACCGGCACCAACGTGCCTGATTATCCGAAACTGGCGCAATTGTGGTGGCAGAACATCGGCGAGGTGGTATCCGGCGAAGCTACTGAACAAGAGGCATTAGACAAGCTAGCCGAGGAAATGGACAAGGTCATGGCGCGCTTGGAGCGGGCCGGTGTGCAGGGCGAGTGCGGCCCCAAGTTGAACGAACTCAAGGAGGCCGAACACTGGCTGCAACAACCGGGTTCGCCCAAGTCCAAACTGGAGAACGAAAAACCCAGAGGTGAGACGGTGGACTACGACGAGCTGCTACAGGCATGGCGCGAGGGTAAGGCGTCCACTAAAGGGATGTAACACACTAGATAACCTTACTCCTGTTGGAGTGGTGTTTGACCGGGTGAGGTTGGAAAACTTCGCCCGGTTTTTTCTTTTTAGAGCAATAACTTCTGAACGCCTATTAATGGCTAGCGGGTATGCTAGAATCGAAATCACCAAACAGTATTTAACTGCATTAGGCCGGCTAAAATGGGACAACGATATCCAGAACTCAGCGAGAAATTGAGTGCTTTTATTCAGCAACAAAAGTTATTTTTCGTCGGCACGGCAGCCCAGGATGGCCGCGTCAACATTTCTCCCAAGGGTATGGATACACTCAGAGTGTTAGGTAGCACCCGAGTTGTTTGGCTGAACTTAACCGGTAGTGGGAATGAAACAGCGGCACATTTGCTTGAAAATGACCGCATGACCTTGATGTTTTGCGCCTTTGAGGGTAATCCGTTGATTTTGCGCCTTTATGGCCATGCCCAAATCATACATCCAAGAAATAAGAAGTGGTCTGAGTTATTCAGCTTATTTCCGGCGCTTGCAGGGGCAAGACAAATCATTGATATGAGCATTGATCTAGTGCAAACCTCGTGCGGTATGGCGGTTCCCTATTTCGACTTTCAGGGGGAGCGCACCCAATTGAAGCAATGGGCAGAGAAAAAAGGCCAGCAAGGAATACAAAGCTATTGGGAAGAAAAAAACCAACAAAGTCTTGATGGTAAACCAACCGAAATTCTTTCTTCATAGTCGAGCGCAAAACTAAAAGCTAGCTGGCTAAGTGGTAAGTGGAAGTCCCTACATGCTCACAACCGCTGCCGCAAGATTTCTGTAACTTCATCATCACTCAGCACAATCGGATTAGTTTTCATGCTGCCACCTCGGCTGTTCGCGACTATGCGTGCGAAATCGGCCTCTTGAATGCCGTAGCTACTCAACCGGGGTAGCTCAAGTCGCTCGGTCCACTCCTTTAGAATCAACACCAACGTCTCACGGGCATTGCGCGGATTCTTGTGCGTTCGGCCGCTAAGAATATTGCCGGCCCGGGCATACTTGTCCCGTGCCGGATTTTCGGTCTCGCGACTGCGCAGGGCATCAATATTGACCCGGCTCGCCGACGCAACCAACGTGCCGCACACTTCGCCGTGGGGAATGGGAAAGAACGCACCCAACGGGGAAGCTAGCCCGTGTACCGAGCCTAGCCCGGTTTGTGCTAAACAGATGCCGGATGTCAACGCGGCATAAGCCAACTGTGCTCGCCCCGAAGCTGCATCTTCACCGCCATCATACCAAGCAAACAAGCCATCGCGAACCGCTTCCAGGCCGCTTTCCGCCAGCGCATCGGTGAACGGATTGGCGCGACTGGAAACAAAGGATTCCAGCAATTGGGTCAGGGCGTCCATGGCATTGGCGGCGATCTGGCGAGGAGGACAGGTGGCCAGTAAATCGGGGTCTACCAGCGCATATTCAGGAACCAGCGAATCATGGCGAAAAGATTTCTTGAAGCCTTGTTCGCCACGCACGCTGAGTACGGCGTTCTTGGTCGCTTCACTGCCGGTCCCGGCGGTCGTTGGCACCGCGATGAAAGGTAAGGCAGGTCCATCATAGGATTGACCCGTACCCACACCTTCCAGATAATCCATCACCGAAGCGCCGCTGGGCAATAGTCCTGCAATGGCTTTTGCAGCATCTAACACGCTGCCGCCACCGATACCGGCTACCGCGTTGATATCCGCGCTATGCCAGCGCTTTACCGCATCATCGACTAGGGTGGGTGACGGTTCATCGGCAACGGTGAGATGTTCCCAATGCATGTCGGCTTGGTTGAGCGCTGCCAACAATGGTTCCCAATGAATGGAGTTCTGAAACGAGTGAGCGCCGGTGATTAACAATACGCGGCGGCCATAGTGCTGCACTAGTTCCGGTAATTGTGAGATGGCACCTGCCCCGAACTCAATGCGTGGTAGGCGGGCGATGGAAAAAGGGTACCTCATGTTTGCGATCCTCTCCGGGAAAAACAGCCGCAACTCAGTCTACCCTCTGAAACAGAGCAGGAAACCAAGAGACTATGGTATATAGGGGGCATCTTGAGAAGAATGCGAAGAACACCTTGTGTTTATTCAAGGTGACAGTTTACCAAACCATGGGTCTGTAGAGTCATATTTAGGTTTAGTTACAGTGGATCAGCAATCTGTGTTAGAAAAAATCGATGATTCCCAAGCCAATCATACTCGTGCAGCGTTCATTCAGCTACGCGAGCAACTAGAGCAGTGCATTATCGGCCAACCGATCCTGGTGAAGCGGTTATTAATCGCATTGTTAGCCGATGGTCATTTATTGGTAGAAGGTGCGCCGGGATTGGCGAAAACCACCGCAATCAAGGAACTAGCAAAGCGCATTGAAGGTGATTTTCATCGAGTACAGTTCACCCCGGATCTGCTGCCAGCGGATTTGACCGGTACCGAGATTTATCGTCCTCAGGAGGGATCCTTCGAGTTTCAGCCAGGTCCGCTGTTCCATAACCTGCTGTTAGCGGATGAGGTCAACCGCGCCCCGGCCAAGGTGCAATCGGCGTTGCTGGAAGCGATGGGCGAACATCAGGTGACAGTCGGCCAAATCACCTATCCTCTGCCAAGCTTGTTTTTAGTAATGGCCACCCAAAACCCCATCGAACAGGAAGGCACTTATCCCTTGCCGGAAGCGCAATTGGATCGGTTCTTAATGCATGTGCGCATCGGTTACCCCGCCATTGATGCAGAAAAGAAAATTCTGCATCTGGCCCGCCAGCAAGCCCGTGACAATATCCGTGGCGCAAGTGGTAAACAGGTTCTGGTTAGCCAGGAACAGGTCTTTGATGCCCAGCGGCAAGTATTGGATCTGCATCTGGCGGAGCCGCTGGAGGAATACATCGTGCAATTACTGCTGGCAACCCGTGATCCTGCACCTTACGGTAAGGAACTGGCCCGGTGGGTCAGCTTCGGCGCCAGTCCGCGCGGCACTATCGCGGTAGATCGTTGTGCGCGCGCTCACGCCTGGTTGCAGGGACGCGACTATGTATCCCCGGAAGACATTCACGCAGTGGCTTACGACGCGCTGCGCCATCGGGTGTTGCTCTCCTTCGAGGCGGAGGCCGAAGGCATCAATGCCGATGGGTTTATCGGCGAATTATTACAGCGGGTTCCGGTGCCTTAAGCAGTGATAAGTCTGTTGCAGAGATTTATTCCGCTACGCAGATCGGCACAGAGAGCGGATATTCCATTGAGCGGTACCGGGCTGGGCGTGCGGGTGAGCGCCGCAGAGTTGTTGCAACTGCGATTCAGCGCCCGTGCTATTGAGCTCACTAGCCAACGCCGGACCGTTTCTTCCGTAGCGGGCATTCAGCGCTCGGCGTTTCGCGGCCGTGGCATTGATTATCTGGAATCACGCAATTATCAGCAGGGCGACGATATTCGCGCTATGGACTGGCGTGTCACCGCCCGCACCGGCCGGGCCCATACCAAAGTCTATCAGGAAGAGCGGGAGCGCCCGGTGATCGTGCTGATTGATCTCAGCCCCAGCATGTTCTTTGGCACTCGCGCTGCGCTCAAATCGGTGATTGCCGCTCGCGCCGCTGCTTTAATCGGCTGGGCGACGGTGAACAATCATGACCGGATTGGCGCATTATTGTTTGACGGTGGACAGGACACTTGCCGTGAGATCCGACCGACCGGTGGTCGCATCGGAGTCTTACAGCTGATCCGGGCCTTGGTCGTCGCTACGGCACCGGAGCGCTTCGATCCCAACCGGCACAGCCGCTTGAGCGAAGCCCTAAAGCGCTTGCGACGAGTGGCCCGACCCGGCAGTTTGCTGGTGTTGTTAAGCGACTTCTATGCGCTGGATGCGGATAGCGAACAATCGTTGGCGCAATTGCGTCGGCACAACGATGTGTTAGCCTGTCACATTCTCGATCCCCTGGAACTATACGCCCCGCCGCCCGGTCGTTACGGCATCAGTGATGGACAGCAAACTCGCATACTGGATACCGCGTCTCCGACTTCACGAACCGGTTACAGCAACCATTTCTCAACTCACCGACAAGCAGTAAAGGGATTGTTGCAAAAATACGGCATCCCGTTATTCCGTTTGCACACCACCGACGATGTTGCGGAACGTCTGCGGCGAGAACTGGCCGGTACAGGCGGGTTTATCAGTAGAGGATCGCCGAGTGAATAGTGATCCGTTGGCACAATTACGCGACATCCATTTGCCACCGTGGCCGACTATCTGGCCCCCGGCACCCGGGTGGTGGGTATTGGCATTGTTGGCAGTGGGTCTGGGTGCACTGCTGATACGAGGCGCATATCGTTATTATCGCCGCTACCAACATCAGCGTGCCATTATCGCTGCACTGTACTTGGCGCGTGATAACTACGCACAAGATGCGCCTCGCTTTGCCGCGGAGGTGTCTATGTTGTTGCGTCGCGTCGCCCTATCCCGGTTTCCCAGCCAGCAGGTCGCTGGCTTAAACGGGACAGTCTGGCTGAAGTTTCTAGATCAGACTGGCGGCGAAGGCCGATTCTGTGAGGGGCCCGGACAGGTTTTAGCAGTGGGTCCCTATGCGCCGCAGGTTAACCTGGAACCGGATGCGCTGGCGGCCTTAGCGCAAGACTGGGTGCGGAAAAATACCTGAGGAGCACGCTGCAATGAGTCTGGAACTGGCTTGGTCGATTGTTCTGTTGGTGTTGCCCCTGCCGTTAATCACGGCTTGGTTGTTGCCTAAAGCAGCAGTACAGGACGGCCCCGCGTTGCGCGTGCCGTTTTATAATGCCATTGGGACCGCAACAGATCGAGTGAC
>JAZBPA010000093.1:0-9108 GCA_036351435.1 Candidatus Competibacteraceae bacterium | reverse complement strand
GTTCTGCCGGAAGCGCCCCTGTTTACCCTTGATCATATCGGCTAAGGATTTCAGTGGTCGCTTGTTGCTACCGGTGATAGCACGTCCCCGGCGACCATTATCCAACAGCGAATCCACTGCTTCTTGCAACATGCGCTTCTCGTTGCGCACGATGATGTCAGGTGCATTCAACTCCAACAACCGTTTCAAACGGTTGTTGCGGTTGATCACGCGCCGGTACAGATCATTGAGGTCAGAGGTGGCGAATCGCCCACCGTCCAGGGGTACCAACGGCCGCAGATCGGGCGGCAACACTGGCAATACCGTCAACACCATCCATTCCGGTCGATTGCCTGAATCAATGAAAGACTCAATCAATTTGAGTCGTTTAGATAGCCGTTTTAGCTTGGTTTCCGAAGTGCAATCGGCAATCTCTTCGCGCAGCTTAGTTGCTTCTTTCTTCAAATCGAGAGAGGTCAGCAACTCGCGCACTGCTTCCGCGCCCATGCGGGCGTCGAAGTCATCGCCGTGTTGCTCAATGGTATCCAGATAATCCTCATCAGTGAGCAGCTGACCACGCTCCAGATGGGTCATGCGCGGATCGACAACCACGAACGATTCAAAATACAGAATTCGCTCGATGTCCCGCAACGTCATATCCAGCAACAAACCGATACGGGATGGTAACGACTTCAAGAACCAAATATGCGCGACAGGACTCGCTAACTCGATGTGGCCCATGCGATCACGGCGAACCTTGGCGACAGTCACTTCCACTCCGCACTTTTCGCACACCACGCCGCGATGTTTCAGCCGCTTGTATTTGCCGCACAGACACTCGTAATCTTTGATCGGGCCGAAAATCTTGGCGCAGAACAAACCATCGCGTTCCGGTTTGAAAGTGCGGTAATTAATGGTTTCCGGCTTTTTAACTTCGCCGAATGACCACGAGCGAATCATGTCGGGCGAAGCCAGCCCGATACGGATTGCGTCGAAATCCTCAATGCTGCCCGGTTGTTTAAAAAAACTCATTAATTCATTCATCGTGTGTGTGCTCCTCTTAGGAGTAACTCCGAGTCCCCGGTCGATGATCGGTTATCCCCCCGTATAACAACGGAGAGATTCGGGCTATTTTTCTTCCAATTCGATATTGATGCCTAGAGAACGGATTTCTTTGACCAACACATTGAAGGATTCCGGCATACCGGCCTCCATCCGATGATCGCCGTCCACAATATTCTTGTAGACTTTGGTGCGCCCGTTCACATCGTCTGATTTCACTGTCAACATTTCTTGCAGGGTATAGGCTGCACCGTAGGCTTCCAGCGCCCAGACTTCCATTTCCCCAAATCGTTGTCCGCCGAATTGAGCTTTGCCTCCCAGCGGTTGCTGGGTAACCAGGCTATAAGGTCCAGTGGAACGCGCGTGCATCTTGTCATCGACTAAATGATTCAGTTTAAGCATGTACATATAACCGACGGTGACCGGGCGATCGAAAGGTTCACCGGTACGACCATCGTAGAGACGGCTTTGGCCGCTATCTGGCAGTCCGGCCAAACGGAGCATGCGGCGTAATTCATCTTCAGTGGCGCCATCGAACACCGGCGTCGCCATCGGCACACCTTTGCTGAGATTCGTGCATAGCGTATGAATTTCGTCGTCATTCAATTGCGCGTTATCCACCTGCTGTTTATCGTTGGTATTATAAATCTGACCCAGAAAATCCCGCAGTTCGCCGGTGTCTGACTGCGCTTGCATTAATTCCCCTATTCTCAAGCCCAAACCTTTGGCGGCCCAGCCCAGGTGAGCTTCCAACACCTGACCGACATTCATGCGCGAAGGCACCCCAAGCGGGTTCAGCACGATATCGACCGGTGTGCCATTATCCAAATACGGCATATCCTCCTGGGGCACAATCATCGAAACCACGCCCTTATTGCCGTGACGACCGGCCATCTTGTCACCGGGTTGCACACGACGTTTTACCGCCAGATAGACTTTGACCATCTTGAGCACTCCTGGCGCCAAATCATCGCCCTGAGTGACTTTGCCACGCTTTTCCTCGAACCTTTGCTCGAATTCTTCCTTTTGTTGCGCCAATTGCTCGGCAATCGCTTCCAATTGCTCGTTATGCTGCTCGCTGCTCAAACGAATCTCGAACCAGCGCTCTCGCGGCATTTTAGCGAGATAGGACTTGCTGATTTTAGCGCCTGCCTCGAGTTCGATCGGCCCGCCTTCGGCGGTTTGGTCAAGCAACATTCGCTCAACCCGTTGATAGAGGTCGTCTTCCAAAATCCGTTGCTGATCATACAAGTCCTTTTTGATACGGGTTACCTCAGCCGCTTCGATCTGCTTGGCGCGGAAGTCTTTTTCCACGCCATCGCGGGTGAATACCCGCACATCAATCACGGTGCCGTCCATCCCGGGCGGTACCCGCAGTGAGGTATCTTTTACATCGGACGCTTTTTCGCCGAAGATGGCTCGCAGCAGCTTCTCTTCCGGAGTCAGTTGGGTCTCGCCCTTAGGCGTAACCTTGCCGACCAGGATATCGCCGCTTTGCACCTCCGCACCGATGTAAACGATGCCGGCTTCATCCAGTTTACCCAGCGCGCTTTCACCGACATTGGGAATATCAGCGGTGATTTCCTCAGGTCCTAGTTTGGTGTCACGGGCTACACAGGTGAGTTCCTCAATATGGATCGTGGTAAAGCGGTCTTCCTCGACCAGCCGCTCAGAGATCAGAATGGAGTCTTCGAAGTTGTACCCGTTCCAGGGCATAAAGGCGACCAACAAATTCTGTCCTAACGCCAATTCCCCTAAATCGGTGCTCGGACCATCAGCCAGCACATCGCCTTTGGCTACCGTATCCCCTGGGGTAACCAGTGGCCGTTGATTGATACAGGTATTCTGATTGGAACGGGTGTATTTGATAAGATTGTAAATATCAACACCTGGGCCACCCGCAGACGTTTCTTCATCGTGCACGCGAACCACGATACGACCGGCATCGACAGAGTCAACCATCCCTCCTCGCCGAGCCACTACGGTCACCCCCGAATCAATGGCTACCGTCCGTTCGATACCGGTGCCGACCAGCGGTTTCTCGGCGCGCAAGGTGGGAACGGCCTGCCGTTGCATGTTCGATCCCATCAATGCCCGGTTGGCATCATCGTGTTCCAGGAAGGGAATCAACGCTGCAGCCACCGACACAATTTGCATGGGCGACACGTCCATGAATTGCACGTCAATCGGTCGTTTGAGGGTGAATTCGTCTTGATACCGAGCCGACACTAATTCATCAGTCAGCTTACCTTCAGGATCCAAAGTCGCGTTCGCTTGTGCGATAACATAATTGCCTTCTTCGATGGCCGACAAGAACACAATTTCCTCGGTCACACAGCCGTCTGTCACCTTCCGGTAAGGGGTTTCCAGGAAACCGTATTCGTTAGTCCGCGCATACACGGCCAACGAATTGATCAACCCGATATTAGGGCCCTCCGGGGTTTCGATGGGGCAAACGCGACCGTAATGCGTGGGATGTACATCGCGCACTTCGAACCCAGCCCGCTCCCGGGTCAAGCCACCGGGTCCCAACGCCGAGACTCGGCGTTTGTGGGTCACCTCGGACAGCGGGTTGTTCTGATCCATAAACTGCGATAATTGACTGGAACCGAAGAACTCTTTAATCGCAGCCGCAACCGGTTTAGCGTTGATCAAATCCTGCGGAGTCAGGTTTTCGGTTTCAGCCAAGCTCAACCGTTCTTTAACTGCCCGTTCCACGCGCACTAAGCCGACGCGAAAGACGTTCTCCACCATCTCACCAACGCAACGAATACGTCGATTACCGAGATGATCGATGTCGTCAACGACGCCGTTACCATCCTTGATACCGATCAACACCTTGAGAACATCAATGATATCCGAGCTGTCTTGCAGCTCAGCATGCAATCGCTTGCAGTGCTCCTCATTGCGTCGGCTGAAATAAAAGCCGTCATACAAAACCCCAGGCCCTAACACCGTGTTACGGCCCACTCGGCGGTTGAACTTCATACGCCCCACCGACGACAGGTCATAGCGATCTTCGGAGAAGAATAAATTGAAAAACAGGTTCAACGCTGCGTCTTTAGTCGGCGGTTCACCAGGGCGCATCATCCGGTAAATCTCGACCAATGCTTCGAGTTCTGTACGGGTCGTATCAGCGCGCAGGGTGCTGGAAATATAAGCGCCGCGATCCAGATCATTGACGAATAAGGTTCGTATCTGCTCAACACCCGCAGCGTGAATGGCGTCGATCATCTCCACGTTCAACTCATCGTTGGCCATGGCGATCAGCTCACCGGTCGCCGTATTGACTACGTCGTGCGCCAACACTTTCCCTGCTAAATAATCCAACGGCACATTCAGGGTCTTGATGCCGGCTTTAACCAGTTCGCGAACATGCTTCGGGGTAATGCGACGACCAGCTTCGACGAGGAGCTCGTCACCGATTTTAATATCGAAACCAGCCGCTTCGCCTCGCAAACGCTCAGGAATCAGTTCCAGAGTGACGCCCAGCGCATTGAACTGGAAGGTGTTGGTATCGAAAAAAAGATTGAGAATTTGCTCGGTATCGTAGCCTAGGGCACGCAACAAAGCGGTTGCCGGTAACTTGCGACGCCGGTCGATACGCGCATACAGGACGTCTTTGGCATCGAACTCAAAATCCAGCCAGGAACCCCGATAAGGAATAATGCGCGCTGAAAACAGTAGCTTGCCAGAGGAATGGGTTTTGCCCTTATCGTGATCGAAAAACACCCCTGGAGAGCGGTGCAGCTGAGACACAATGACCCGTTCGGTACCATTAATCACGAACGTGCCGTTCTCAGTCATGAGCGGTAATTCGCCCATGTAGACTTCGTTCTCCTTGATATCTTTGACCGAAGGTGAACCCGCTTCAGCGTCCTTATCAAGGATAACCAACCGCAGTCGTACCCGCAGCGGGGCAGCATAGGTAAGGCCACGCAACTGACATTCCCGCACATCAAATACAGGTTCACCCAGCCGATAGCTCACGTATTCAAGAACCGCATTACCGGAATAGCTGGCGATCGGAAACACAGAACTAAATGCCGCATGCAAGCCGACTTCCCGACGTTTTTCAGGAGACAGACTTGCCTGCAAAAAAGCTTGATAAGAATCCAACTGAATTGCCAGCAAATAAGGCACTTTGAGAATGTCGGGACGCTTACCGAAGTCTTTACGGATACGTTTTTTTTCAGTAAAAGAATAGGCCATCGGGATTCCTCGATAACGGCTCCACGTCACCGGTCATACTTCCAGGGACTGCGGGCAAGGTGAGAACCCATAATATCCATACGGGTGATAATTCCTGAGCACAACGAACAAAGGCCGGCGGCCTCAGGCCACCAGCCGAACAACTGCGTACGCTTATCGCTGCGGACAAGCGTGGCTTACTTGATCTCGACCGCCGCGCCAGCTTCTTCCAACTGCTTTTTAATATCGTCGGCTTCGGCCTTGGCTATCCCTTCCTTGACGGTAGAAGGTGCTCCCTCGACGAGATCTTTGGCTTCCTTGAGTCCTAATCCGGTAATTCCCCGAATCACTTTGATGACGTTGACTTTTTTGTCGCCAAAACTGGACATGACTACATCGAACTCGGTCTTCTCTTCAGCCGGTGCCGCCTCGGCAGCGGCAGCCGCCGGTGCAGCGGATACAGCAGCAGCTGCGCTAACTCCAAACTTCTCTTCCATGGCGGAAATCAAATCAACGACTTCCATAACCGTCATACTGGAAATGGTTTCCAGAATATCTTCTTTGGAAACTGCCATACTTATCACTCCTAAACTAAACTGTTCTGTAATCTGAATAGACGAGCAAAAAAAGCGTCTGTTACCCTTCGGCTTTCTGTAAGCGCACGGCTTCCATGGTACGTACCAATTTGCCCGGCACTTCGTTGAGCGTGCGTGCCAACTTGTCTAAGGGCGCCCGCATACAAGCCATTAAAAGACTAATGGCCTCTTCACGGGTCGGCATGGTTGCCAATCGGTCCAAATCACTAGCCGGCAATAACCGGCCACTGACAACCAGCGCCTTGACAACAAATCGATCATTACCTTTGGCAAAATCCTTGAGCAGACGTGCTGCCGCTCCAGGTTCACTCTGCGAGAAAGCCAAGATCAAGGGCCCCACTAACACAGGGTCTACACACTCAAACTCGGTTCCCTGCAAAGCCCGTCGGGCCAAGGTGTTTTTAACGACTTGCAGATGAACGCCATTCTGTCGGGCTTTGACACGCAGGTCCGTTAGCTGTGCCACGCTCAACCCCCGGTATTCCGAAGCAATTAGCGATTGTGCTTCGGCTGCAACAGCAGCAACTTCAGCAACGACCGCTTTTTTTTCCGCGAGACTCAAACTCATTGAGATCAACCACCTCCTGGAAAAGGCTCACTGGACTGAAGAGGGCATCAAAACCACTGTTCAGACAGTGGGCGGTAGGGTCACAAAATGCTGAACGGCAGCCTTGACCAGGATTCACTGGGAAGGGCTATGCCGTCTGCGCAGGCCGTCCATTCAAGCACATAGTGCTAACGGACCATTAAGCACAAGCACCTGCGGTCTTTGACGTCAGCCGGCATTTAAACCAGCTGCCCAAAGTTCAGAGTGGATGCCTGCCAGTAACAGCGGACATCCGGTTATTCACTTAACAACGCTCAGAACGACAAGGTGGATTGATCAACCCCAAGCCCCGGTCCCATGGTAGTAGACAGGGTAACTCGGCGAACATAGACACCTTTAGAAGTCGATGGCTTGGCTTTTTTTAAATCGGCAAGTAAGGCCTGCAGGTTCTCGCGCAAGTGCTCAGTGGCAAAATCTACCTTACCGATACCACAATGGATAATTCCGGTCTTATCAGTACGGTAGCGCACCTGGCCCGCTTTGGCATTGGTGACAGCAGTCGCGACGTCGGGGGTAACTGTGCCTACTTTGGGATTAGGCATCAAACCGCGCGGTCCCAGAATCTGGCCCAAGGGTCCGACGACACGCATGGCATCGGGTGATGCGATGACGACATCAAAATCCAGCTGGCCGGCCTTGATCGATGCGGCAAGGTCTTCGAAACCGACGATATCGGCTCCTGCTTGTTCAGCCGCTTCAGCATTAGCCCCTTGCGCAAATACGGCAACGCGCACCTGTTTGCCGGTACCGTTAGGTAGCACGGTGGAACCACGCACTACTTGGTCCGACTTGCGGGGATCAACACCCAGATTTACCGATACATCAACGGATTCGGTAAACTTGGCTTGTGCCAGTTCCTTCAATAAATCCACCGCCTCTTCCAATGGATACAATTTACCGGGAGTTACTCGCTGCTGAATGGTCTGCTGACGTTTGGATAATTTGGCCATGGCTTATACCCCCTCCACATTCAGTCCCATGGAACGGGCGCTACCAGCAATTGTACGTACCGCCGCATCCATATCGGCAGCAGTCAGATCAGGTTGTTTAGCCGTAGCAATTTCTTCCAGTTGCTGTCGGGTAACTGTACCGACTTTTTTGGTATTAGGCGTTGGGCTACCTTTATCAAGTCCAAGTGATTTCTTGAGCAACACGGCAGCTGGTGGAGTCTTTTGAATAAAGGTAAAGCTGCGATCACTGTAGACAGTAATCACGACCGGAATCGGTAATCCTTGCTCCAACTGCTGGGTTTGAGCATTGAACGCTTTGCAAAACTCCATAATATTTACGCCGTGTTGGCCCAACGCCGGGCCAACTGGAGGACTGGGATTGGCCTTACCGGCCGGTACTTGTAATTTTACGTAAGCAGAGACTTTTTTAGCCATCATTCACTCCTGTTGGGTAAAGCGCCTTGCGGCTCCCCAGTAAATCATTACCAATCTGATTGGAATCAGGCTTTTTCGACTTGGCTAAATTCCAGTTCGACCGGTGTCGAGCGACCGAAAATCAGTACCGCCACCCGTAGGCGGCTTTTTTCGTAGTTCACTTCTTCGACTACGCCATTGAAATCATTAAAGGGTCCATCAGTGACTCGCACCACCTCACCCGGTTCATAAAGAACTTTCGGTCTCGGTTTATCGGCGCCATCTTGGATACGCTGCATAATGGCCTGAGCTTCTTGCTCGGAAATAGGCGCGGGGCGATCACTGGACCCACCGATGAACCCCAACACTTTCGGCACGCTTTTGACCAGATGCCAGCTCTCTTCGTCCATGTCCATTTGCACGAGTACGTAGCCGGAAAAAACTTGCGTTCACTTTTGCGCTTTTGGCCGTCGCGCATTTCCACTACTTCTTCGGTAGGGACCAAAATCTGCTCGAACTTGTTCTCCATGCCAGCCAATCTAATACGTTCCAGAAGGGAACGCTTCACTTGGTGCTCGAACCCTGAATACGCCTGCACTACATACCATCGCATTGCCATTTTGTGCCCTCAACCGGTGAACAGCCGGACTACCCAAAATAGCAATAGATCAAGCAACCACAGGAAAATACCCATAACAATGACCATAACGATAACGGCCAAGCTAGTCTTTAGCGTTTCGTCACGCGTTGGCCAAACAACCTTGCGCAATTCCATGCGCGATTCTTTGACAAAATCCCAAAAGTTGCTGCCCATCTCGGTGGTCAATGCTATAGCGCTGGCCGCTCCAACCGCTATTAGCAATCCAATGACGCGTACCAACAGCAGTTGATCCGCAAAAAAATAAAAGCCCACCAACGCGAACAGCACTATAGAAGCGGCTGAAAGCAGTTTAATTAGGTCGTTTTTTGAGGCTTGCGTGTCAGGCTTAGGATTCATTGCCCGTTTTACGTTCCTGTCGAAGCATGGATGATTGCGTCCTTCGGGATAAACAGGTGGCAGGCCAGGAGGGACTTGAACCCCCAACCTGCGGTTTTGGAGACCGCTGCTCTGCCAATTGAGCTACTGGCCTGTTGCTAGCAAAGCGTTACAACAGCAATCTATCACCGGGAAAACAGTTAAAGTAATACGCTTACTCAATAACCTTAGCGACGACGCCGGCGCCGACTGTGCGGCCGCCTTCGCGGATCGCGAAGCGGAGGCCTTCTTCCATGGCGATCGGAGCGATGAGGTTGACGACCATTTTGACGT
>JAZBPA010000092.1:0-31135 GCA_036351435.1 Candidatus Competibacteraceae bacterium | reverse complement strand
TCAGTACCGGAATGCCACCGCACCTAGCGCTCGGCACCAACAAAGTGATCAGCACTTTCGGTACTTTAAGCGCTTCGATAACCTTCATTCGCAAAGGTTGGTTCAAACCCAGGTTTTGGTGGTCGGCCACACTGGGCACGTTTGTCGGCGCACTCAGCGGCACTGTGCTGATTTATCTGGTGCAAGCCGAATTGCTGAAGAAACTGCTGCCGCTGGCGATCATGCTTGCGGCGGTATATCTGATTTGGCCGCGCCGTGGTGCAGCGAATGTGCCGTCATTGCCCACGTCGGTTCGAATCGGTTCCCGTCCTCAGTGGCTAGCCGGTATCGGGATCGGGTTTTACGATGGCTTCATCGGTCCGGGCACCGGTGCCTTCTGGATGGCTGTCGCGCTCAAAGCGTTTCGGCAAGATCTGGTGAGCGCTGCCGGTACGGCCCGATTCATGAACTTCATCAGCAACGTGACAGCCATGCTCACGTTTATGGCATTAGGCAGCGTGTACTACCCTATGGGATTGCTGATGGGTGGGTTACTGATGGTGGGAGCCTTTATCGGCGCGCACAGTGCCATTCGTTACGGCAGCCCGTTTATTCGCCCGGTATTTATCAGCGTCGTATTGTCGATGGCGGGATGGTTGCTGATCAAACACTGGTCGAGTGGATAATTTACTGGCATCTCCCTATTCCAAGACCGTGCCGCGTAACGCTTGACGTCACGCTTCGGCCTGTTCCGCGCGCTCCGCGATAGCGCGGGTTAATCCCTTAAAAATAATTAAATGGAAAGGCTCCAGAGAATACCAATACAACAAACCCCAAACACCCGCAGGATGCCAGTAAGCCGTTGCGGTAACGCGGGTACGACCGTCTTCTTCGGGATCGACTTCGAATTCCAACACCCCGGCTCCCGGTGCTTTCATCCCGAATTGCAGCGTTAGCCGCCGTTCCGGTTCCAACCCGACGACCTTCCAGGAATCGATAATATCGCCCAGCCGCACCGCTGTCGGATGGCGGCGGCTGTGGTTCAACCCCGGCCCGCCCGCTAACCAATCCAGCAGTTCACGTAAAGTCCACAGTGGATTGAGATAGTAATACCGATTCTTCCCGCCTATCGCGGCCACTTGTTCCCACACGGCTTGCACCGAAGCAGCAGTCAGCGCAGTTCCGCCGGCTTTTTTGGCATAAAACGCGTAATCCGGTCGATAATCACGAAACATCAGGGCTCCTTCAGTCCAGCGGGCGGCGACGGCATTGCGCCGTTCGGTTTCCAACGCTGCGTTGATAGACTCACGAAAATTCAATAAGCGTTGCGGAATGAGCGCCCGCAATGGCCGGTCGTCGGCGGGAATATCGTGCTTCAATCCGCCGATCAGCGCGCGGGCGATATTGTAAGGCACAGTGGTGACCAAACTCAGCCAGTATGACGACAAACCCGGCGACAGTACCGGTACCGGGATCACCAGACAGCGTTTTCCAACCACGTCACCGAACTGCCGCATCATCTGCTGGTAGCTGAGCATTTCCGGACCGGCGGCATCGTAAATACCACCGGCAGCGTCCGGCAATCCGGCAACGCCGATCAAATAATCGAGCAAATTATCCAGGGCAATCGGGGTGGATTGCGAGCGCACCCAGCGCGGCGTGATCATGATCGGCAGGTTGCAGACCAGATCGCGCATCACCTCGAAAGCAGCCGAACCCGGACCGACGATAATACCCGCACGAATTTCGGTCACCGGCACCGACCCAGCGCGCAGCCGGTCACCGGTCACCTGCCGGGATACCAGATGCTCGGAATCGGCATCTTTCGGAATCAGTCCGCCCAAATACACGATACGTCGCAAACCAGCCTGTTCCGCCGCGCGGGCAAAATGAGCGGCGGCTTGTTCGTCCAAGCGTCCAAACTGCTTGCCGGCCGCCATGGAATGGACCAGATAAAAGGCCACATCGACACCGGCAAGTGCAGCATCCAATGTTTCGGGCTTAAGCGCATCGGCCTCCACCAGATCAACATTCGACCACTGGCGAGTTTCTAAAACGGCGCGATTACGGGCTGCCGCTCGGACCCGATAGCCCTGTTCAAGCAGACGAGGTACCAGATGAGTGCCAACATAACCGCTGGCCCCAAACACCAATACCGGTCGGTCAGAATGCATAGCGTTATCCGTTTGTGCCGTAGAATGGGTAGGATTTGTCATTATGATGGGCTTAATTTGAATAGAAGGATGTTGTTTATCGTTGACCTATTGCTGACGACCAGGGTTCCGCTCTGTAGCATGAAGTTCATCCGGTTAAGGGTATTATCGGTGTTTTCCATGGTGAAAGGCTTGGTTTTTATGAAGCGTTCGAGTGTGTCATTCAAACTGGTTACGCTGGCTATGGCCACCGTTGCCGCGCTGCTCTCAGTGTCTGCCAGCGGCAACGAACGGCCCAAAGTGGGGCTGGTGCTGAGCGGCGGTGGCGCACGTGGTGCAGCACATATCGGTGTAATCCGGGTGCTTGAGGATTTACGTGTACCCATCGACTGCATTGCCGGCACCAGCATGGGTGCCATCATCGGCGGGCTTTACGCAGCGGGCTTTAGCGTGGAGGAAATGGAACACACGTTAACCAGCATTGATTGGGGTGACATATTTAACGACAGTCCGCCGCGCAAACAACGCTCATTCCGGCGCAAGCGGGACGACGATACCTTTTTGGTGAAAGCAAAACCCGGTTTGAAAGACGGCGAGCTGGCGCTACCCAAAGGCGCGATTCAGGGCCAAAAACTCAATCTGCTGCTGAGCCGGTTGGCGCAACGGGCCGCGCATATTCAGGATTTTGATCGGCTGAAGGTGCCTTATCGCGCTGTGGCCACCGACATCGGCACTGGTGAGGCCGTGGTTTTGGCTTCCGGAAATTTAAGCGATGCCATGCGGGCCAGTATGTCGATACCGAGTGCGCTGGCGCCCATCGAAATCGACGGCAAATTGTTAGTGGATGGCGGGGTGTCTAATAATCTGCCGATGGATGTCGCCCGCGATACTTGCGCCGACGTGCTGGTTGTGGTGGATATCGGTACACCGCTAACACCAACCGAAGAGTTAACGTCGGTGCTCAGCATCACCGATCAACTGACCACCATCATGACTCAACAAAATACCACCCGACAATTGCAAACCCTGCAGCCGAACGATGTGCTGATACGACCCACGTTGGGTGATATCACCACCATGAGTTTTGAGCGGGCGAACGAGGCTATCCCGCTTGGGGTCGAAGCCACTTCGGCTGAACGCGAGAATCTGGAACGCTTAGCGCTATCGACAGACGCTTACCCAGTCTATCTGGCTGGCTTGACAGTACCCGACATGACTACTGAGCCGGTTATCGATTTCATTCGCATTGAAAACGATTCGGGTCTCGCCGATGAGGTCATCGCTGCCCGGTTGCGTATCCAACCAGGGGATCGTTTGCGAGTTGCCGAACTAGAGAAGGATTTGGGCACCGTTCATGGTCTGGATAATTTCCAACGGGTTGATTATTCCCTGGTACGGGAACAGGGCAAGACCGGTTTAGTCGTTCACGCCGTGGCTAAGGATTGGGGGCCGAACTACTTACAGTTCGGGCTTAATCTGGAATCCGATACCGATGGTGATGGTACTTTTAATCTGGGTTTGGGCTATATCCGAACGGAAGTGAATCAATTAGGCGGTGAATGGCGCATTCTCGGCTCGTTTGGCAACAACTTCCTCCTGTTTAGCGATTTCTACCAACCTTTGGATGAAAAGAACCGCTGGTTCTTAGTGCCGGAAGTGTCTTATGAACGCTTCGACTTCGGGGTATTCGAGTCAGGCAAGCAAGTCGCCGAATACCGAGTGAATCGAACCCGTTTGACGTTGGCGGGAGGATTGAATCTAGCTGACGGCAGTGAATTGCGTTTGGGAATTGAACGAGCATGGGGAGAGGCCGACTTGCTGATAGGTGATCCTTCTCTGCGGTCGGGAGATTTCAACGATGGGGGTATTTCACTTCGATGGTGGAAGGATACTTTGGACAATGTGAATTTCCCGACGCAGGGGCAGGAAACGCGCATTGACTACGTTCTGTCTTTAACAGAGCTGGGGGCCGACAATGACTTTCAAGCGTTAAGCTTTGAAGGGGTCTGGCCATTGAGCTGGGGTAAAGACACCATTATTCCGCGCGTTGTGCTACAGGGGCGGCTGGATGGCACATTGGGTCCGCAAAACCGCTTTTTGTTAGGCGGCTTTCTCAATTTATCCGGTTTCCAGAGCCGGGAGCTTTCCGGTGAATATCTTGGGTTGGGGCAGTTAGTCTATTTGCATCGGCTGGATGACGCTTCGGCGGCATTTACTCTGCCGATTTATCTCGGGGGATCGTTGGAAATCGGCAATGTGTGGGAAGATGTCGATGACCTCAAGCTAGACACGCTGCTCACTGCCGGCAGCCTCTTTTTAGGATTGGATACCCCCCTCGGACCGTTGTATTTAGGTGGCGGTTATGCCGAAGGAGGCAATGGTTCACTGTATTTATTCTTGGGTCAGACATTCTGACAACGGTGCGGGATCACTGCTGGTTTTGTTTTTCCATCTCCTGATCCCGCTGTTGCACGGCATTTTGGAGAGTCTGTTCGACTGCCTTGGCTTTTTCAAGCGCACGCTGTTGCTCTTTTACGATCACACTGTTGCCCGTATGCTCTTGTTTCACTTCGGGTTCGCTGTCTGAGCAGCCGAGCAGTAAAAGCATGGGCAACATGAGTATGAATGATTTATTAATCATAGTGTTTCAAGAAAATACCAGTGTTGAACAAGTTCATTAGCCTTGACCGTTTGTGGTCATGAGCGCTGTAATGCATGCTCCGCGATGTAATCCTTGAGCGCTGTCAGATCCGCATCCATTACTTCGAAACGCTGCGGTTTGCGCTCAATATCGTCGTACCCTGCAGGCCGCTCTGGCTTACGCCCCAGCGCTTCTTGAATGGACTCCTCGAACTTGGCCGGTAACGCCGTTTCCAAACACACCAACGGGACGTCCTCTTCGTGATATTCCAAGCCAACTTTGATGCCGTCGGCAGTGTGCGTATCAATGATGATTCCGGTTTCGGAATACACCTTGCGAATTGTTTCCAAACGATTTTGATGGTTGCTGGTACCGGATACGAAACCGAACTTCCCCATAGCTTGGCGGTATTCAGTACCGTTCAGGTCGAAATATCCAGTTTTCTCGACCTGTTGCCAGAGCTGCTCCACTGTATCCGGGTTTCGGCCAACCACATCAAAGATAAACCGCTCAAAATTGGACGCTTTGGAAATATCCATGGACGGGCTGCTAGTCGTGAATACGTTATCACTGGTGCGGACTCGGTAAACACCGGTACGGAAAAACTCATCTAAAACATTATTTTCGTTGGTCGCCAGAATCAACCGGCGAATCGGTAAACCCATCTGTCGCGCGATATGCCCGGCGAGGATATTGCCGAAATTGCCCGACGGCACGGCTACGGCGATTTCCTGATCGTTAGTATCGGTGACGGCGAAGTAGGCCTTAAAGTAGTAAACGATCTGGGCTGCCACCCGTGCCCAATTGATGGAATTAACCGTGCCAATTCGGTAACGAGATTTAAACTCGGCGTCACTGCTGACCGCTTTGACTAAGTCCTGGCAATCATCAAATACTCCACGCAGTGCAATATTGAAAATGTTCGGTTCCTGTAGGGAAAACATTTGCGCTGACTGAAATGGGCTCATTTTGCCGTAGGGGGACAGCATAAATACGCTAATGCGCTGCTTGCCCCGCATAGCGTACTCGGCGCTGGAACCGGTATCCCCCGAGGTAGCCCCTAGAATATTCAAGTAATTATCTGTTTTGTTGAGCACCCACTCAAATAGATGGCCCAAAAACTGCATGGCGATATCTTTAAAGGCCAGCGTCGGTCCATTGGACAACCCTAGCAAATACACGTTATCAAACAAAGACTTTACGGGCGTGATGAGTTCACTTCCAAAGTTATTTACAGAGTAGGTCTTAGCAAGCAGTGACCGTAAATCTTCTTGTGGAATGTCGGTTACAAATTGCCCAAGAATGGCATGAGCTAAGTCTTGATAGCTGAGTTGTCGCCAGTCGGACAGGGTTGAACCAGACACGATTGGGTAGGCCATGGGGATGACCAATCCGCCGTCCGGCGCAAGCCCTTCGATTAGAATCTCTGAAAAGGATTTGGGCGTCATGCCGCCCCGGGTGCTGATGTATTGCATCAAGTACTCCGTATCTTCGTAAAAAAATGATGCTAAAAATTACTTACCACTAAGCCATTCTATGACAAGAATTAATAAACTAACAATGCAGGTGCTTTTTTGGGTACAGGATTATAAATGGAGCTGATAAAACTACCCTCACCACCTGGATTATTAAATAAAATCATAGAGTTGACTTTAGAAGAGGAGGTTTCTCGCGAAAAACTACTGCCGATAATCAGCATAGATATCGCGCTAACCGCGAAAATCATGGAAGTGCACTGTACCGAGTTTACTGCTGGCCAGAAAAAACCATCTTCACTGCACGGCACGATAAAAAAATTACATTTTGATGCTGTCAAAAACATTGTCATGGTTCACGCCATAGAGCAATTTTTTTCTTCTCAACCTATCGAAGACAACAGCCATTTCAGAAAAATATGGCAAGACTCACTCCACACTGCAATAGCCGCACAACTTATCGCGGAAGTCGTAAACTATCCATCCCCTGAAGAAGCCTATACTTGTGGTCTATTGCACAACATTGGTCAATTGATGTTGGCCAATATTTTTCAAGCTAAATATGATCAATTTCTAGTAAAAGATTTAAATCCTGATGAATTGATATCACTGGAACAGGAACACTGCGGCATCTCGCATACCAAGTTCGGCGCTCAACTGATTAATGCATGGAATCTTCGGTCATTCATGGCCGATGCCGTGCTTTACCACCACGAACCAGCGCACAAAATCATGGACGCACATGAGTTAGTGAAAATCGTAAATTTAGCCAACTTGGTCGCTGTTCAGGCTGACCCCCCATCAGATGATGAGATTTTTGCTACTGCGATTCAAGCACTTAATTTAAACCGCAGCACAATTATGGATTTACTAGTTGAGACACGAAAGACGTTGTCTTTAACAATTGATACTTTAGATTTGGATATTGACGAGAGCAACAAAACTAAAGAAAATCAGCAAGAAAAGATGTTGCGTTTGGGAGATAAGTTGCGCGATATAATATTAGTCAACGAATTAAGCTGGAAATATAAGAACGACATGGATGATCTACTGAAAAACGCGCATAGAAATCTTATTATCTGTTTAGGAATTCGGGATATCGTATTTTTTCTTTATGATAACACCAGCAACTCCATCTACAATGCTCATCCCATAAACAACATACTATCCAGCCATGCTTTCAAGATTCCATTAAAAAAATCGAGAAGTCTTTTAAGCGATGCGCTATTAACCAGAAAGACGTTAAATTCACTCTCTGAAAATAGTGTCAACTTGACCATTATTGACCAACAGATCATTAGGATATTGCAAAACAATGGCATGATCTGCATTCCGCTATTGATACAGGATAAGCGGATTGGTGTTATCGCATTGGGGGCCAATGAGGAAGAGTTACGAAAAACTCAATCTAGACAAGGTCTAGTAACAGTATTGATGCATAGAATCGCAGAGTCTATCAATGTGGCACAGACCAATCAGGAACAAGGCGGGCTCACTAAGGAAAGAGAAAAACTCATCCAGGACGCCCAGCTAAAGGTTATGATACATGAAGCCAATAACCCCCTCAGTATTCTCAGAAACTATATCAGCATTATTAGCTTTAAGTTGGATAAAAACGACGCGGTTCAAGACGATCTGCGAGTAATTAGAGAGGAGATTGACCGCATTGGTGATATTATTCGGCGCTTCTCCTGCTTAGATAAAGATCAGCCTCATGATATAAAAGCAGTTGATATTAACAGATTCATTACTGATTTAATCAAAGTTATGCAACGTTCCTTTTTCGCTTCGGGTAATATAAAAACCCAGCTCGAACTTGATCAATCATTGCCACAGATCACCACAGACCCGCACGCCCTCAAACAAATTTTGACTAATCTGATCATGAACACTATTGAGGCCATTCCAACCTCAGAGACCCTTGCAATCTCCACACAAGATAATGTTATTTTAAACGGTTCCGCTTTTATCGAAATCACCCTCAGGGATAAAGGGCCGGGGATACCCTCTCATATTTTGGCAAATTTATTTAAGCCGGTTATCAGCACCAAAGGAAAAGATCACTCTGGCATGGGATTACATATCGTCAAAAATCTTATTGATGAACTAAAAGGTCATATCAGTTGTAGAAGTAACGCAAAATCAGGAACTGTTTTCCAAATTTTGCTCCCAAGAATTTGTAATAGCTAATATTCAGATCAGCATTTTTAGTCAATACTGGTGATTATTAGCCAAGCCCTGCAGAGAAGAAATTTCACTTCTGTCCCATAATGACCCGGTTACAGATTGCCAGTTCAACAGCGCTACGCTATCCTCAAGTGTGAAAATGTTTTTAGGCGGACAGCCTATTGTATTCTCTACGACACTATGCGCAAAATAGCGCTATACGCAGGATGCATGTTCTCTAACTTGCGAAAAAAGTCGGGTCTCGCCTAAACAAAGTCGAGCTTCGCCTAATAACCATAAATAATGAACAAGCCCAAAATTCTTGCCGTAGACGATGACCAGCGTATGTTACAAAGTCTTGAGAAACTTCTCTTGACTGCTGGTTACGAGGTTCAAACTGCTCAAGGAGGCCAGCAGGCAATCTCACTTTTAGAGCGCGAACGCTACGATATTGCGTTGCTTGATATTATCATGCCGGAAGTGGGCGGCCACCAAGTTATGGATTTTATTCAACAGCGCAATATCAACACTATGATCGTTGTTGTCAGTGGCGACACATCAATCGAATCAGCAATAGAATCTCTACGCCGCGGCGCTTATGACTTCTTGCGAAAACCTTACACAACCGAAGAGCTTTTCAAAACCGTAGAGAATGCCATTAACAGGAGGCTTTTAGAAAAAGAAAACTTCAGCCTGCAAAATAAGCTAGAACAATCAGAAAAATTTTATCGACACTTGGTTCAATGCTCCCCTGACATAATTTATATACTCGACAACGAAGGACGGTTAGCTTTCGTTAATGACCGGGTAGATTCTTTATTGGGTTATGCTCCCGCAGAGTTAATAGGCAAACATTACTCTGATTTAGTGTATGAAAAGGATATGCTTACTACTTACCATACCCTCAGCGAACTTAAGGCTAACGAGAGTGTTTTTAGTAAAGCTGAAATAAGAATCAAATATAATAATAGCGTACAGGAGCCACGCTTTTTTGAAAATTCCTTTATGCTGGTCGATCGTGATTTGGCCAACTGTAATATTTTTGAAACAGTTGATCACGGAAAGATTGTTAATGAATCAGATCACTCTTCTGTAGTTTTCGGGGTGGCCAGAGACGTCACCGAGCGAAGGAGAGCACAAGAAAAAATCAATTATCAAGCCTATCATGATTTACTGACCGGGTTACCGAATAGAAAGCTTTTTAAAGATCGTTTAAGTTGCGCAATTATTCACAGCAAACGTGATCAGGAACAATTCACAGTGATGTTCCTCGATTTAGACCGCTTTAAATTCGTAAATGATTCACTGGGTCATATGATCGGCGATGGTCTGCTTCAGGCAGTAGCTAAACGCCTTATGCATTGTCTGCGGGAAAGTGACACTTTGGCTCGTATCGGTGGCGATGAATTTATGCTGCTGGCTCCCGGGGTGAGCACATCCGAGGACGCAAAAACCATCGCTGCCAAGGTGATTTCCGCATTAAAACTACCCTTTATTGTAGAAAATCATGAACTTTTTCTTGGTGTAAGTATAGGCATCGTGCTCTTTCCTGAACATGGTTCAACCATGGAAGACCTGATTCAACATGCTGATATCGCGATGTATCACTGCAAAGCTCAAAATAAAGGAGGTTATGAGTTTTACACCAGTCACATGAATAAAACATTCAGCGAATCGCTTTCGTTGGAAACTAGCCTTCGTAAAGCGTTGGAGACTGAGCAATTCGCCGTATTTTATCAACCTCAGATCGACATCAGTTCAGGCGCTATTGTTGGCATGGAAGCGTTGATCCGTTGGAATCACCCGTTAAGGGGGATTATTTCGCCTGCAGAGTTTATCTCCCTCGCTGAAGAAACAGGCCTCATCGTTAGTCTTGGCGAGTGGATTATGCGAACAGCCTGTCTTGAACTCAAACGGTGGCGAGATAGTGGTTTAACCTCTGTTCGGTTAGCGGTTAATCTCTCAGCCAAACAGGTTGAACAACCTAACTTTGTGGAAAAAATGATCGAGGTGTTAAATGAGTACGATATCCCCGGGCAGATGATTGAATTGGAAATTACTGAAAGCGTTATCATGAAGGATATGAATAGCGTCATTCAAAAACTTAGTCAACTGAGTAACCGGGGTATCCATATCGCCATAGATGATTTCGGTACCGGATACTCTTCCCTGAGTTATCTGGAGCAATTACCGATCAACACCATCAAAATTGATCGCTCTTTTTTACGTAATGTAAAATCGACTACGCATAAAAGTTCAGTGATTGCGGCTATTGTTGCAATGGCAAAAGGTTTAGAGCGCAATATGATTGCCGAAGGGGTAGAAACTGAAACCCAAGTAGAATACCTGCGGACCTTGGGATGCAGGGAAATGCAGGGATTTTTATTTAGCAAACCTCTGGGGGCGGAAGCAGCAATGCGATTAATGCTTGGCAATCCTTTTGGCCACTTCTCATATGGCAATTACTGATTCAACAGCTAATCTATGACTGATTTGTTAAGATCGGTTTAAGAAATTGCCCGGTATAGCTGTGCGGGTGTTCGGCCAGCGCTTCCGGCATACCGGTGGCCACGATTTCTCCACCGCGTTCACCACCTTCGGGTCCCAGGTCGATCAGCCAATCGGCCGTCTTAACCACATCCAAATTGTGTTCAATAACAACCACGGTATTACCTCTGTCGCGTAATTCATGCAGCACCTTTAGCAATTGCTCAATGTCGTGGAAGTGCAGCCCCGTAGTCGGTTCATCAAGAATATACAGGGTCTTGCCAGTATCGCGTTTGGATAATTCCCGCGCCAGCTTGACGCGCTGCGCTTCGCCACCGGATAGGGTGGTCGCATTTTGCCCGAGCCTGATGTAGGACAAGCCGACATCTTGCAAGGTTTGTAGCTTGCGCGCCACGATGGGTACGGCGTCGAAAAACTCCAGCGCCGTTTCCACAGTCATCGCTAACACATCGTGGATAGTTTTGCCTTTGTAGCGAACACCGAGCGTTTCCCGATTGTATCGTTGTCCCTTGCATACGTCGCAAGGCACATAAATATCGGGCAAGAAATGCATTTCCACTTTGATAACGCCATCGCCCTGGCAAGCTTCACAGCGTCCTCCCTTGACGTTAAAACTAAAGCGGCCCGGCGTATAGCCCCGTGAGCGGGCTTCCGGAGTGGCGGCGAACAATTCCCGGATGGGGGTGAACAGCCCAGTGTAGGTGGCCGGATTGGAACGTGGCGTGCGTCCGATCGGACTTTGATCAATATTCACGATCTTGTCCAGAAATTCCAATCCGCTAATATCTTGGCAGGGCGCCGGCGATTCGTTGGCGTCGTTCAATTCGCGAGCCACGTAACGATACAGCGTGTCGTTGATCAAAGTAGACTTGCCGGAACCGGATACACCAGTCACACAGGTCAACAGGCCCAGAGGAATAGCCACCGTGATGGTTTTCAGATTATTACCGCTGGCTTCGACTATTGTGAGTTGTTGTTTGGCGTTATACGGTGTGCGCTGTTCCGGGGTTGCGATGCGCCGCCGTCCGCTCAAGTATTGGCCGGTCAGTGACGTGGTGGCGGCAACAATTTCGGCGGGTTTTCCCTGCGCTACGACTTGACCACCGTGGACCCCGGCGCCAGGCCCCATATCCACCACATGATCGGCACTACGGATGGCTTCTTCATCGTGTTCCACCACGATGACTGTGTTACCTAAATCACGCAGACGCAGCAATGTTTTCAACAACCGGGCATTATCGCGCTGATGCAAACCGATGGACGGTTCGTCCAGAATATACATGACGCCAACCAGTCCTGCACCGATTTGGCTAGCCAGTCTAATGCGTTGCGCTTCCCCGCCGGACAACGTGTCGGCCGACCGATCTAGAGTCAGGTAATCCAACCCGACATTAACCAAAAAAGTCAGTCGTTCGGTAATCTCCTTGACAATTTTTTCTGCGATTTCACCGCGCCGACCCGGTAACTGCAATTGCGCGAAGAAAGCCAGCGTCTCACCTACCGGTAAGGCAGTGATCGCCGGCAAATTACGCTCGGCGATGAACACATGTCGGGAGGCGCGGTTCAGACGGGAACCGTCGCAGGTTGGGCAGGGGTGAACGCTCAAATAGCGGGCGAGTTCTTCCCGCACCGTACTGGAGTCGGTTTCCCGGTACCGGCGCTCCAAGGTGCGCACGATACCCTCGAATGTATGGCGACGATGAGACGTTTCGCCACGCGAATTAACATGTTCGAATTCGATACGCTCCTTGCCACTGCCGTAAAGAATCGCCTGACGAATATCCTCCGTCAGCGATTGAAACGGGGTATCGACGGCAAAACCATAATGCTTGGCCAGCGAGCAGGCCGTTTGGAAATAGTACGGATTGCGCCGATCCCAACCCCGCATCGCACCATCCGCTAGGCTAAGATGAGGATGGGTGACCACCCGTTCAGGATCGAAGAATTGTTTGACTCCCAGCCCATCGCATTCCGGGCAAGCCCCCACCGGATTATTGAAAGAAAATAGCCGGGGTTCCAACTCGCTAAGGCTGTAACCACACAACGGGCAGGCGAAATTGGAAGAAAAGATCAAATCAGCCTGTTGCTGATCATCGTCTAGAAAACTGATCTTGGCTAAGCCACTACCCAGTCTTAGTGCGGTTTCGAACGATTCCGCCAAACGCAGATTCAGATCAGGACGTACTTTGAAGCGATCCACTACCACTTCAATAGTGTGCTTGCGGCGTAAATTTAACTGCGGCGGGTCGTCCAATTCTACGACTTTATTATTGATGCGGGCGCGAATGAATCCCTGCGCACGTAATTCTTCCAACAAACGTAGGTGTTCGCCTTTGCGTTCCTGTACCACAGGTGCCAGCAGCATGAGCCGAGCGCCTTCGGAAAGCGCCAACACCTGATCGACCATCTGGCTAACGGTTTGCGCATTCAATGTACTGCCGTGTTCCGGGCAGCAGGGAATGCCCACCCGTGCGTAAAGCAAGCGCAGATAATCGTAAATCTCAGTAATCGTGCCTACTGTGGAACGCGGATTATGCGACGTCGATTTCTGCTCAATAGATATGGCTGGAGACAAACCCTCGATATGATCTACATCGGGCTTTTCCATCATCGACAGGAATTGCCGAGCGTAAGCTGAAAGAGACTCGACATAGCGCCGCTGACCTTCAGCGTAAATGGTATCGAAGGCTAGCGATGACTTACCCGAACCGGATAACCCAGTGATCACGATCAAGCGGTCACGCGGCAAGTCTAAATCGATATTCTGTAAGTTATGCGTGCGTGCGCCGCGAATATGAATGGTGTCCATAATTTTTTCTGGAGCCTAACCTAGCAATGATACTATTACATTGAATACTGCAAGATGAAGAGATTAATACGACATGCTGCCAGTTGATGGCGAAACGACTCACATGAGCACAGGCGAACGCAAAGCGGCGTGTGCTTTGGCTGGACTATATGCGCTACGGATGCTGGGCCTGTTCATGGTATTACCGGTGTTTGCTTTGTATGCCGAAGATCTGGCCGGGGCAACACCATTGTTAACCGGTGTGGCTATCGGCATTTATGGCCTAACCCAAGCGTGTCTACAAATCCCGTTCGGGATGTTGTCTGATCGTTTCGGGCGTAAGCGCCTTATTATAATCGGCCTGTTGTTATTCGCTGCGGGAAGTGTGGTCGCAGCACTGGCTGATTCAATCCTGGTGATGATGGTGGGACGCGCGTTGCAAGGCGCAGGTGCTATCGCTGCGGTGGTGTTGGCTCTGGCCGCTGATTTGAGTCGGGAGGAGCAACGTACCAAGATAATGGCGGTGATCGGCATCAGCATCGGGGTTTCCTTTGCCTTATCCATGGTGTTGGGACCGGCGCTGCACAATTGGATCGGGATTAAAGGAATATTCTGGCTGACTGCTGTGATGGCTGTGATGGCTGTGTTGATCACCCACTTTGTTATCCCACAACCAATCCATCTGCATCACCACCGAGACACCACACCCGTCCCGGCGTTATTTAAACACGTATTGCGAGACACCCAATTGTTGCGCTTGGATGTGGGTATTCTTACCTTGCACATGGTGTTAACGGCAACCTTTGTAGCTGTTCCACTCGCATTACGAGACGGGGCAGGGTTTCCCGCTCATCTCCATTGGTTGGTATATCTGTCCGCGCTAGTGCTATCCATCATGGTCGTCATACCCAGCATCATCTTGGCAGAGAAATACGGCCGGGTGAAGCCGATGCTGCTCGCTGCTATTCTGGCGCTGGGTTTTGCAGAATTAGGACTGGCGAGTTTTTACCACAGCTTGGGGATCGCCGTCACATTGATTTTCGTTTTTTTCACTGCATTCAATTTACTGGAAGCCTCACTGCCTTCATTGATTAGTAAGCTGTCGCCACCGAACGCCAAAGGAACGGCTATGGGCGTTTATTCCAGCAGCCAGTTCCTTGGTGCTTTTTTTGGTGGGGCTCTGGGCGGCTGGATGCATGGCCTGTTTGGCTTACAAGGCGTTTTCGCGTTTGCGGCGCTGGGAACCTTGTTCTGGTTCGGTGTGGCTTACACCATGCAACCACCGCGCCTGCTCAGCAGCTATTCGTTGCATCTCGGCGTGCTAAGTGACAACGAAGCTAGCCAGATGAGTGCGAGACTGAGCCAAATCCGCGGGGTCGTTGATGCGGTGGTGATTGCGGCTGACGGTGTCGCTTATTTGAAAGTTGATCGGGATAAGCTGGATAAAGCAGCGCTACAAGAACTTTCAATCGCCAAAGTTTGAAACCATGCAGTCATTTCAATAATGAATCGACGCGGATCGATTCGATCACAGGAGAATAATCTATGGCTAAAGGCATTAATAAAGTGATTCTGATTGGTAATTTGGGTAAAGACCCCGACGTGCGCTACATGCCTAGCGGCAGAGCGGTCGCGAATCTCACCCTGGCAACCACTGATTCCTGGAAAGACAAGCAAACGGGTGAACGCCAGGAGCGTACCGAATGGCATAATTTGGTTTTTTACAGTCCGTTGGCAGAAATTGCCGGCGAGTATCTGCGCAAAGGCTCACAGATCTATGTGGAAGGTCGACTACAAACCCGTAAGTGGCAGGATAAAAATAGCGGCCAGGATCGCTATACCACAGAAATCGTTGTGAACGACATGCAAATGTTGGGTGGTCGGGGCGGCGGTAGCGCTAGTTTTGAACCTCGCGAAACGCCGCGCGCAGCTACCCAAGAGAATACCCCGCCCACCAAACCTGCGCCTTCTTTGCAACCGCCTGCAACAGACAACGATTTCGACGATGATATTCCGTTCTGATGCGAGTGTCGGATTGATAACGACTTTCTAAGCCTTTTAGAGAATAGCTTAGCGGGTAACCCGGGTAGTCCCGTCATTGCCAGTCAATATCCGAACCCGTTCTCCGGGGTTGAAGATTTCATCGGCTGCTTGGGTGACCGCGATGAAACGGCCATTATCCAGACGCACGGTGATTTCCAATCCTTGCTGGCGGGTTACTCCTTCTTCCGCAGCAGCGCCAGCTAACCCGCCCAGTACGGCACCGCCTATGGTCGCCGCTGCTTTGCCTCGACCGCCACCTACCGTACTACCGGCAAGCCCCCCGAGCGCAGCGCCAGATACTGTCCCCACACCGCTCTTGGTCCCTTCGATCAGGACATTACGCACCCCTTCTACAGTGCCGAACTGCACTTGCTGGGTCTCGCGGGCCTGCGAGCGACTGTAGGCACTACCCGACAGACTGGGCGCGCACCCGCTGATAAGCAATCCAAGCAGCAATACTGCAACTAATGGCGTCGTTTTGGTTTCCATGCGGGATGACCTCTGCGTTAGATCATAAGCTTGAAACAGAAAATCATATTATAAGCGAGCTAACTGAACCGATCCTGAAGCCCCTGAGCAGGTGCTGTAATCGCCTAGCTTTCCTGGATTACACTGGATACAGTTCCCAATACTTGCAACCGCGTTCCGGGATGTAGTTTGAATCGCTGTGCGGCGTCACCCTGATTGACTGCTAATTCCAACAACCCGTTGGAATTCTCGTACCAAAAACCTTGGCCTACCGGCACGTCGGAAAAAGTCCGCGCCCACGACAGGTATTCACCTTCGACCACGACAGCGGCCTGCGTATCCACCACCTTGGCGCGAATGCCGGTCATGGCGTTGCCAAAGCGGTCGATATAGACAATACGCGCAAGATCATCAGGCCAGCTTAACAGAGGCAATGATACCTCCGTCCCCAATTGTTCAGGCTGTGCACCCCCGCTAGCCAGCATAGCAGCGACCGGAGCGAACCAATCGCGGCCGTGAAATGATGCGGACAACCGCTCCGGTTGCCAGATGATATGCCAAGTTTGTGCTTGATCAGCACGGGCAATGACTCGATCGAATAGCCCATTATCGGGTCCGACGAACCAACGGCCATCGGCGTATACGATAAGACCAGGACGGTTGCTACCTACTCCAGGATCAATCACCCCGACAACGACGGTTGCGGCAGGAAGTTCGGCCACATAAGCAGCCAATAGATACGCAGCCCCTTGGCTATCGAAGGCGGGCACGTCATGAAACAAATCAATGATCGGTACAGCCGGTGCCCACTGTTGCAGGACCAGTTTCAACTGGCCCACATAGGGTCCTTGCAAGCCGAAATCGGTAAACAGTACCAGCATGGCGGATAAAAAAAGCCGGGTAATCCCCGGCTTGATTAAAGAGAGATGTACTTATTCAGGAGCATCTGGTCGATCGACCAACTCGATATACGCCATCGGCGCGTTATCCCCAAGACGGAAACCGCATTTCAAAATGCGCAGATAACCACCGGGTCGTTCCTGGTAACGAGGGCCTAACTCATTAAATAATTTAGTGACAATGCTTCGATCTCTCAACCGATCGAAGGCCATCCGCCGCCGAGCAACTCCATCTTGCTTGGCTAAAGTAATCAGCGGTTCAGCAACGCGGCGTAATTCCTTAGCCTTGGGCAGGGTGGTCTTGATGATTTCGTGGTTAAACAGCGAAACCGTCATGTTGCTGAACATAGCCTTGCGGTGGCTGCTGGTCCGACTGAATCTTCGGCCCGCTTTGCGATGACGCATGACAGTATCCCTTAATAAGTTGAATCAATAACGCCCGACGGTTTCGACAACGTCTAGGCTGTGGTTTTACTTTCAAGTTTTTCCCCGGTCAATCCAGGGGGTGGCCAGCTCTCCAACTTCATGCCTAAAGAAAGACCGTGGGAGGCCAGCACATCTTTAATCTCGGTCAACGACTTCTTACCCAGATTAGGTGTTTTTAACAGTTCCACTTCAGTCCGTTGGATCAAGTCGCCGATATAGTAAATATTTTCCGCTTTTAGGCAGTTAGCTGAACGTACGGTTAGCTCCAAATCATCGACTGGACGCAATAAAATTGGATCAATATCAACCGCCTCTGGCTCTGGCTGGAGTTCTTCCTTGCCCTTGAGATCGACAAACACGGACAATTGGTCCAGCAAAATCCGCGCAGCAGCACGAATCGCTTCTTCTGGATCAATCGTGCCATTGGTTTCCAGAAGAATCAGCAATTTATCCAAATCAGTGCGCTGCTCAACACGGGCACTTTCTACTTTGTAGCTCACCCGAACAACAGGACTGAAAGACGCATCCAACTGCAATCGACCAATAGGACGCGTCTCACCTTCGCCGAGCACACGTCTGATTGCAGGCCGGTAGCCGCGTCCCTTCTCAACTTTGAGCTTGATGTTCAGCTCGCCGCTTTTAGTGAGATTAGCGATTTCGTGCTCCGGGTTCACGATCTCAATATTGTGACCACACTCAATGTCGCCGGCAGTGACTCGTCCCGGACCTTTTTTGCTCAAGTTCAAGGTCGCTTCGCTTGCACCATACAAAACGGTAGCGACACCCTTGAGATTCAACAAGATATCGATGACGTCTTCTTGCACCCCCTCAAGAGAGGAATATTCATGCAATACTCCGTCGATCTCACACTCGACGATAGCAGCACCTGAAATAGAAGAAAGCAAAATGCGTCGTAGCGCATTGCCCAGAGTATGGCCAAAGCCGCGCTCCAGAGGTTCTAAGGTGATGCGCGCCTGCTTTTTGCTAATGACTTCTACATCGACAATACGCGGTTTGAGAAAATCGAAAGGGCCTGACATCAGCTATTTTTACCTTCAGTATTACTTGGAGTACAACTCCACAACGAGAGACTCGTTGATATCGGGTGGCAAATCGCTACGATCCGGCACTCGCTTGAACGTACCCGTCATTTTATCGATGTCGACATCTACCCAATCGACAAATCCATTGTTACTTTGAGCTAGCTGCAAAGCATATTGAATACGTGATTGATTGCGGCTTTTTTCGTGGATTGCCACAACATCTTCCGGTGCAACGCGATAGGAGGCAATATTAGTGCGTTTACCATTGACCGTAATGGCGCGGTGCGAAACTAACTGTCGTGCTTCAGCACGGGTAACGCCAAACCCCATACGATAAACGACATTGTCTAACCGGCATTCCAGAAGCTTGAGCAATTGTTCGCCAGTGGACCCTTTGCGACGTGCCGCATCTTTGTAATAATTCAAAAATTGCTTTTCTAAGACGCCGTAGATACGCCGCAGTTTCTGTTTTTCACGTAACTGTAAGCCGTAATCGGATAATCGGGGGCGGCGCCCGCCATGTTGGCCAGGTGGTCGCTCAAGATTACACTTGGATTCCACGGGCCGGGCTGGGGATTTGAGCCCCAAATCAGTACCTTCTCTACGACTCAGTTTACACTTCGGACCAATATATCTTGCCACAACAAGTACTCCCTAAACTCGGCGCCTTTTCGGTGGACGACAGCCGTTATGAGGAATCGGAGTAACATCTACAATGCTGACGATCTTAAAACCGCCAGCATTCAGAGCACGTACCGCCGATTCTCGACCGGGGCCGGGACCCTTGACGTTGACTTCCAAATTCTTCATGCCGAAGTCCTTGACGACGTTCCCAACTCGCTCTGCAGCAACCTGGGCTGCGAACGGGGTACTTTTACGCGAACCTCTAAAGCCTGATCCGCCCGACGTCGCCCAAGCCAAGGCGTTACCTTGACGGTCGGTGATTGTGATAATGGTGTTATTAAACGAGGCGTGGATATGGGCGATCCCATCCACAACGTTTTTCTTAACGCGTTTACGTGTTTTTGCCGCTGGTTTAGCCATGAATTATCCGCAGACTGAGCTCCGAGAGTCGTTATTTCCGAATTGCACGCCGTGGCCCTTTACGCGTGCGGGCGTTGGTGCGAGTGCGCTGTCCACGCACAGGTAACCCGCGCCGATGGCGCAAGCCCCGATAACACCCCAAATCCATCAAACGTTTGATGTTCATTGAAACTTCGCGCCGCAGATCACCTTCCACGCTGAACTTGGCGATTTCTAGACGCAAGGTTTCAAGCTGCGCTTCATCCAGTTCCTTGATTTTTTTCTCTGGAGTAATCGCGGCGCTCGCGCAGATTTGTTTGGCCCGGCTCGGGCCTATACCGTAAATCGCCTGTATGGCGATTACCGTATGCTTGTGGACGGGAATGTTGATGCCTGCAATACGGGCCATCGATTAAGCTCCTGCTAAGCGCGAAAAATAGGGTAGTTTATCCTATGGGCGTCTCGTATACAAGATCAACCCTGACGTTGCTTATGGCGGGCATTCGAACAAATGATTCGAATAACGCCACGACGACGGATTACTTTGCAGTTACGACAGATCTTTGTCACTGAAGCACGTACTTTCATGGGTAATTCTCCTGCCTCAACGGCGATGCCATTGAATAAAAACTGTATTTACTGATGCGAGACCGTGTCAGCGTAATAGGCCGGCACCACCGCCAGGGCCTTTACCGAAGCCGCCTTTCTTCATCAAACTTTCATACTGATGAGACATCAAATGCGCTTGCACTTGAGCCATGAAATCCATCACCACTACAACGATAATCAGCAACGACGTTCCGCCGAAGTAGAAAGGAACATTCCAATAGAGGATCAAAAACTCCGGCATCAAACAAACCGCTGTGATGTAAAGCGCGCCCACCATAGTCAGTCGTGTCAACACTTTATCGATGTAACTGGCCGTTTGTACCCCCGGTCGAATGCCGGGAATGAAAGCACCCGATTTCTTCAACTGATCCGCTGTATCTTTTGAGTTAAACACAAGGGCGGTATAGAAAAAGCAGAAAAAGATAATCAAGCCAGCATACATCCCCACATACAAAGGCTGCCCGGGTGATAAGGTCGAACTGATGTCAGCCAACCACTCCATGCCAGGGGCATTGCCGAACCAACTGCCTAAAGTCGCTGGGAACAAAATCAAACTGGAGGCGAAGATCGGCGGAATTACCCCGGACATATTCAGTTTTAGCGGTAAGTGACTGCTCTGCGCAGCGTATAAGCGACGCCCTTGTTGGCGTTTAGCATAGTTCACCGTGATACGCCGTTGACCACGTTCGACAAACACCACAAAAGCCGTTACCGCTAACGCGAGCGCCAGTAAGAACAACACCAACAGGGCATGCAGTTCCCCGACACGGGCCAGTTCTAAAGTACCACCGACCGCGTTCGGTAAACCCGCCACGATACCCGCAAAGATAATCATGGAGATGCCGTTACCAATACCCCGTTCGGTGACTTGTTCACCCAACCACATCAAAAAGATGGTGCCCGTAACCAAGGTCACTGCCGCCGTGAAAACAAAAGGAACCCCCGGAGAGATGACTACTGACGCCCCCCCGATGACTTGGTTCTGCAAAGCAATACTGACCCCGATGGATTGGAAAGTGGCCAGCACTACCGTCAAATAACGGGTGTACTGAGTAATCTTACGACGACCGGAATTCCCTTCCTTTTTAAGCTGCTCCAGTGTCGGTACCACAACCGACATCAGCTGCATAATGATGGATGCCGAGATGTACGGCATGATGCCGAGCGCAAAAATGCTCAAGCGGCTCAAAGCCCCCCCGGAGAACATGTTGAACATGTCCAGTATGGTGCCCCGCTGCTGATCGAACAGCTGCGCCATTGCATTAGGGTCAATACCGGGTACCGGGATATGCGTACCGATACGAAAAACGACTAGCGCGCCTAGCAGAAAAAGCAGCCGTTGGCGCAGTTCAGTCATCTTCCCAAGATTGGGCAAAGGGGAGGCCATTGCGTTCTTGATTACTCTTGAATACTGCCGCCCGCCGCTTCTACAGCAGCACGCGCGCCTTTGGTCAAAACCAAACCTTTCAAAGTGACCGCTTTTTCCAGGGTGCCGGACGCAATAACTTTGACGCGCTTGGTAAATTGGGGAACGATATTGGCGGTTACCAATACTTTCAAATCGATAACCTCGGCATCGACGAGGGCCAACTCATGCAAGCGTACTTCAGCGGTATCCTTACGTTTCAGTGAACGGAAGCCCCGTTTCGGCAACCGCCTTTGCAACGGCATTTGCCCACCTTCGAAACCCACTTTGAAGCCGCCTGAGCGAGACAATTGCCCCTTATGTCCCCGACCGCAGGTCTTACCCAGTCCAGAACCGATACCACGGCCCACCCGCTTTGCTGACGGTCGGCTCCCTGGAACCGGCTTGAGGTCATTCAGACGCATAGTCAAGCCTCCTCGACTTTTAGCAGATAGGATACTTTGTTCATCATGCCGCGGTTCTCAGGGGTATCGGCAACGATTACGCTCTGATGCATACGCCGCAATCCCAAGCCACGAACACAGGATTTATGCGCCGAAAGGCGCCCGTTGAAGCTTTTGATCAACGTTACTTTTACTTTGGCAGTCATGATCTACAGAATTTCTTCCAGGGATTTGCCCCGCTTGGCAGCCATGTAATCGGGAGAGAGCATCTGACCCAATCCGCGAATCGTCGCCCGAACCACATTGATGGGGTTGCGAGAACCGATACACTTAGCGAGCACATCGCGAACACCGACGACTTCAAACACCGCCCGCATAGCACCACCCGCAATAATGCCGGTACCTTCAGAAGCGGGCAGAATATGCACATGTGCAGCACCGTGCCGGGCAGTCATCGCGTATTGCAGCGTGCTGCCTTTCAGGGGAACGCTAATCATATTCCGACGGGCTTTCTCCATTGCTTTTTGAATAGCAAGAGGCACCTCACGCGCTTTCCCGTAACCCATTCCGACTCGACCGTTACCATCGCCGACTACAGTCAACGCGGTGAAGCCAAACTGTCGGCCACCTTTGACCACTTTGGCGACCCGGTTGACCGCGATCAGTTTTTCGTTGAGACCGTCACTACTTTGCGTTTCGACATTTGTTGCCATCGGCTAACCCTTTAAAATTGTAAGCCGGCTTCGCGAGCCGCATCTGCTAATGCTTTAATGCGCCCGTGATATTTGAAACCTGAGCGATCAAACGCAACCACTGTGACACCAGCCTCCAGGGTTTTGGCCGCAATCGCTTTTCCAATAGCGCGCGCGGCTTCCACATTGCCGGTGCTACTCAGGTCTTCCCGCACAGCCTTTTGTACAGTAGACGCTGTTGCAACCACATGCCCACCGTCGGGCGCAATCACTTGAGCGTAGATATGACGCGGGGTGCGATGGACACAAAGTCGATGAACACCCAGTTCCCGAATTTTCATGCGGGTTCGCAAGCCGCGCCGTAAACGTGCTGCTTTCTTATGCATGGCTTACTTCTTCTTCGCCTCTTTCAGGATGATCTTTTCGTCTGCATAGCGCACACCCTTGCCTTTGTAGGGGTTCGGGGGGCGATAAGCCCTTATCTTGGCGGCGACTTCTCCCACTTGCTGCTTATCGATCCCGCGTACCACGATCTCGGTTTGAGAGGGGGTCTCAAGACTGACGCCGCTGGGCACCTTGAATTCGACCGGATGAGAAAACCCGAGGCTCAAATTCAACATATTGCCTTGCAATTGCGCCCGGTAACCTACGCCGACCAGCTGCAAGCGCCGCTCGAAACCTTGATCAGTACCGATCACCATATTGTTAATTAACGCCCGCATGGTACCAGCCATTGCACGGTGCTCTGCGGCTTCGGAACGAGGAACAACCTGCAATTCGCCACCATCCTGCACCAAACTAACGTAGGGGTGTAAAGCCAGCTCCATAGCCCCCTTTTTTCCTTTGATCGCGACTTGCTGCCCGCCGATTGATACATCTACACCAGCGGGAACACTAATCGGTTTTTTGGCAATACGAGACATGACAAACTTCTCTCCTTAGGCGACGAAACATAGAACTTCGCCACCATGACCGGCAGCACGCGCAACGCGATCACTCACTACTCCCTGAGAAGTAGAGATGATCGCTACGCCCAGCCCCCCCATTACTTTGGGTAGCTCGCTTTTGCCTTTAAAAACCCGCAACCCCGGTCTGCTAATGCGCTGGAGCTTAGCAATCACCGGTTTCCCCAGGTAATACCGGAGGACGATTGTGAGGTTACGTTTCTTATCGGCCTCGGCAACGCTGAAATCAGCAATATAACCTTCCTGCTTCAGCACTTCAGCAATAGCGATTTTCACGGTCGATGAGGGCATTACTACGTGTGTTTTTGTTGCGGCTTGCGCGTTGCGTATTCGCGTCAACATATCCGCAATCGGATCAGTCATGCTCATGGGTAAAGAACTGCCTCCTGATCAGGATCGGATTGCCGGGCAAAGCGCCCAACAATCCGACCTACAGAGATTCGTATATATCATTGCTTACCAACTGGCTTTGCGCAGACCTGGAACATCGCCGCGCATAGCAGCTTCGCGCAGTTTATTGCGACTTAAGCCAAACTTGCGGTAATACCCACGCGGCCGCCCTGTCAAACGACAGCGATTATGCTGACGCACCGGACTGGCGTTACGCGGTAATTCCTGCAATTTAAGTTGTGCTTCGCGACGCTCGTCTTCAGAGAGAGCGAGATTCACAATAATCGCCTTAAACTCAGCGCGCTTAGCCGCATGTCGTTCGGCCAACCGTGCCCGTTTTAATTCCCGATTAATGATTGATTTCTTTGCCATAGCGCTACTATCAGGTCCTAAAGGGAAATTTGAAAGCGGCGAGCAGTGCCCGACCTTCCTCGTCAGTCCGCGCCGAGGTGGTAATCGCAATATCCAAGCCACGGATGGTATCAATACGGTCATAATCGATTTCCGGGAAAATGATCTGCTCGCGCACCCCTAAGCTGTAATTACCACGGCCATCGAACGATTTGGCGCTAAATCCTCTAAAGTCACGGGTGCGGGGGATAGCGATATTAATCAAGCGATCCAGAAACTCGTACATGCGTTCCCGACGTAACGTGACCATGCAGCCGATCGGCCAACCGTCGCGAATCTTGAAACCGGCAATCGATTTCCGCGCACGGGTGACAACGGGTTTTTGACCAGCAATTGCCGTCATGTCGTTGACCGCGTTATCCATAATTTTCTTATCCCCGACCGCTTCGCCAACGCCCATATTTAGCGTGACTTTGAGAATCCGCGGGATTTGCATTTCATTACGGTAAGCGAATTGCTCCTTGAGCTCCGGCATCACCGTTTCACGATAATATTGCTGCAACCTGACCATGCTAACGCACCTTACACATCGACTACTTCGTTATCCGCTTTGAAATAACGCACCTTACGACCGTCCTCTAGGGTACGGAAACCCACCCGACTTCCCTTGCCGGTCCGCGGATTAAATAACATCACATTAGAGACGTGAAGTGGTGCTTCTTTCTCGACAATACCGCCGGGCGTGCCCTGCGAGGGATTACCACGAGTATGGCGCTTTATCATATTAACGCCTTCCACAAGCACCCGCTTATCATCAATGATGCGAATGACTTGGCCTTGACGACCCTTATTTTTACCGCTGATGACAATGACTTCATCACCGTTTTTGATTCTGCGCATCAGTATTACTCCTCGCGCGCCCTAGAGCACTTCAGGCGCCAGGGAAATGATCTTCATAAAACGCTCACTACGCAGTTCGCGAGTCACCGGCCCGAAAATCCGAGTACCGATCGGTTCCAACTTGGTATTTAATAACACCGCTGCGTTACCATCGAAACGAATCAATGAGCCGTCGTTCCGACGAACCCCTTTGCGTGTGCGCACCACTACCGCGTTGTAGACTTCCCCCTTCTTCACCTTACCACGAGGAATCGCCTCTTTGACGCTAACTTTGATGATATCGCCGATGTTGGCGTAACGGCGCTTCGACCCTCCCAACACCTTGATACACATCAAGCGACGCGCACCGCTATTGTCGGCCACTTCCAACACTGTTTGCATCTGAATCATGACTGTATCCCGTCCAGGTGTGATCGATTAACTATTGAGCGCGCTCAAGAACTTTCACCAAGCGCCAAGCCTTAGTTTTGGCAAGGGGCCGGCATTGCTCGATCAGCACTGTATCGCCTTCATGGCATTCATTATTTTCATCATGGGCATGCAATTTGGTGGAGCGGCGCACATATTTGCCGTAGACGGGATGGCGAACCAACCGTTCGATAACCACGGTCACCGATTTGCTCATTTTGTTGCTGGAGACTCGTCCCGTCAGGGTGCGTTTAGCTTTTTGCTCCGCAGGTTCCTCGTTCATGCTGGGTTACCTTCCTTTTCACACAAAAGGGTTTTGATTCGGGCAATACGTCGCCGCACCTGCTGAAACAGATGTGGCTTGCTCATCTGATTAGTAGCTTGCTGCATACGTAGATTGAATTGTTCCCGGCGCGATTCCAGCAATTCCTGCTGTAGTTCTTCTACACTTTTTTGCCGCAGTTCGTTAGCTTTCATCACATCACCGTCCGATTCACAAACACAGTCTGTACCGGAAGTTTGGCGGAAGCCAAACGAAAAGCCTCCCGCGCCAACGGCTCCGGAACCCCCTCCATTTCATAAAGCACACGGCCGGGCTGCACCTTAGCAACCCAGTATTCCACATTGCCTTTGCCCTTACCCTGGCGAACTTCCAGCGGCTTTTTGGTGATCGGCACATCAGGAAAAATGCGTATCCACAATTTACCGCCACGCTTGATATGACGGTTGATCGCACGGCGCGCGGCTTCGATTTGGCGCGCCGTGATCCGGCCCTGAGTGGTGCATTTTAGGCCGAATTCACCGAAGCTGACTTTGTTTCCGCTGGTGGCAACGCCGCGGTTACGCCCTTTGCGTTGCTTGCGGAATTTGGTTCTTTTCGGCTGTAACATGGTTATCCTCGGTCACTCACAAATTAGCGGTTTCCGCGCAAAGTTCTGGCTTGATTGCGTTAAGCTGCAGAAACCTTTTCGGTTTTGGTCTCGCCTTGCTGGTCAAGATTGAATACTTCACCCTTGAATATCCAGACCTTAACGCCAATGATTCCATAGGTGGTTTTCGCTTCCGCCAAGCCGTAGTCGATGTCCGCACGTAAGGTATGCAACGGCACTCTGCCTTCCCGATACCACTCGCCGCGCGCGATCTCCGCGCCATTCAAACGTCCCGCAACAGCAATCTTGATTCCTTGCGCACCCAACCGCATCGCATTGGTCACCGCACGCTTCATGGCACGCCGGAACATGATGCGTTTCTCCAGCTGTTGGGCGACCCCCTCGGCAACGAGCTGGGCATCCAGTTCGGGCTTGCGGATTTCTTCAATGTTGATATGCACCGGCATACCTAACATCGCGGAAACCCCCTTTCTCAAAGATTCAATCTCTTCGCCCTTTTTACCAATAACCACTCCGGGTCTAGCCGTATGGATAGTGATGTGAGCGGTCCGCGCCGGACGCTGAATTTGAATACGACTCACCGAAGCGTGAGCCAATTTTTGTTTGAGAAAATTGCGAACACGCAAGTCCATTTCCAGAAAATCAGGGAAATGCTTGGAGTCCGCATACCATTTTGACGTCCAGTCGGAAGCAATGCCCAAACGGATACCAATTGGATGTACTTTTTGACCCATGACGTTCGCTCCTACTGCTCAGCCACCGTCACTGTGATATGACTGGTTCGTTTGGTGATGCGATTGCCCCGACCCTTGGCCCGAGCGTGCATCCGTTTAAAAGATGGACCTTCATCAATGCAGATAGCACTGACTTTAAGTTTATCAATATCGGCGCCCTCGTTGTGCTCAGCATTCGCAATAGCGGACTCTAGCGTTCCGCGAATAAGCACCGCAGCTTTTTTCGGGCTAAAAGCCAGCAACTCTAATGCTTGACTAACCGGCAATCCGCGCACTTGGTTGGCAACGAGCCTGGCCTTTTGCGCCGAAATGCGAGCTTGCTTCAATTTGGCGATGGCTTGCATAGTCATGATCTACTTAGATTTCCTATCAGCTGCATGCCCACGATAAGTCCGCGTTGAGGCAAATTCCCCCAGTTTATGACCGATCATATTCTCTGTGACGAGAATCGGCACATGCTGACGCCCGTTGTGCACGGCGATCATCAACCCAATCATATCGGGCACGATCATCGAACGTCGCGACCAAGTTTTGATCGGCTTTTTACTGCTAGTGGCAACCGCTTGCTCCACCTTTTTAAGCAGGTGAGTATCAACAAACGGGCCTTTTTTAATTGAACGTGGCACTGCTCAGCCCTCGATTATCTACGCCTTTTTGCGCGTGCGAATGATCATATTGCTTGTGCGCTTATTACTTCGCGTTTTATAGCCCTTGGTTGGGACGCCCCAAGGCGTCACCGGATGACGCCCACCTGACGTGCGCCCTTCACCACCCCCATGAGGATGATCGACCGGGTTCATAGCCACGCCGCGCACTGTCGGCCGGACTCCACGCCAACGCTTAGCCCCAGCCTTCCCTAGTGAACGCAATGCATGGCTTCCATTGCCGACCTCGCCGATAGTTGCTTTACAATCAACGTGGATTCGACGAATTTCACCGGAGCGCAGTCGCAAACTGGCATAGACACCTTCGCGCGCTACTAGCTGCGCCGAGGTTCCTGCGCTACGGGCCATTTGAGCACCTTTACCGGGCTTCATCTCAATGCAATGGACTACGCTACCCACCGGGATATTACGCAATGGCAATGCATTGCCGGGTTTGATCGGCGCCGCAATGCCCGAAATCAGCGAGGCCCCTGCCTCAACACCACGCGGCGCGATAATGTAGCGGCGCTCACCATCCGCATAGCACAGTAAAGCAATATGCGCACTGCGATTGGGATCGTATTCCAGCCGTTCTACTGAGGCCGGGATACCATCCTTGTTGCGTTTAAAATCAATGATCCGATAATGCTGTTTGTGGCCTCCTCCTTGATGCCGGGTAGTAATACGCCCCTGGTTGTTGCGCCCCCCTTTTCTGGTTTTCCTATCCAGTAAGGCTTTATGGGGTTCGCCTTTATGTAGACCCGGGGTCGTAATTTTTACGACGAAACGGCGTCCTGGTGAGGTCGGTTTTTGTTTGACGATAGCCATAGGTATAACCTTACAATCTACTCCAGCAGTAACCAGTGCTTATTCAGCAATGAACTGAATTTCCTGCCCCTCTCTAAGAGAGACATAAGCTTTTTTCCAATCAGAGCGCTTACCCTGGATGGCACCGAATCGCTTGCTTTTGCCCTTGACATTAACAACCGTGACAGCTTCGACATTGACAGAAAACATCAACTCCACTGCCCGTTTGATTTCAGGCTTGGTCGCGTTCTTGAGTACCTTAAAGACGAATTGATTGTGTGCATCAGCTACCCGAGTGCTTTTTTCAGACACATGCGGAGCCAGCAAAATGGTCATCAACCGTTCCTGATTCACGTCAACCACTCCCCTACCTGTTGCAGACCAGCCTTGGTTAGAATCACCTTATCAAAACGAATCAAGTTAACCGGATTCAAAGCAGAAACATTACAGACATCAATATAAGGTAAATTCCGCGCCGACAGATATAAGTTGTTATCCAACGGATCTGCCGTTACTAAAAGAGCGCTGTTGCCAATCCCCAAGCTATCCAAATAAGTCAGCATCACTTTGGTTTTCGGGGTATCGATTGACAGTTCTTCGACAATCAGCAGACGGTCTTGGCGAACCAGTTCCGACAAAATGGCGCGCATCGCCGCCCGATACATCTTTTTATTGACCTTTTGCCCATGATCTTGTGGTTTAGCGGCGAAGGTTACCCCACCACCACGCCATAAGGGACTGCGAATCGTGCCGGCACGGGCACGCCCAGTGCCTTTCTGCCGCCAAGGCTTAGCACCGCCACCCCTGACTTCAGAACGAGTCTTCTGCGCCCGAGTCCCTGCGCGGGCACCGGCCATATGCGCCACGACCACTTGATGAATCAATGATTGGTTAAACTCGCGCGCGAATATCTCGTCTGCAACAACGATAGTGTCGGCAGCAGCTTGTTCTTGGGTACTTTGGATGGGAAGTTCCATTCAGGCCTCCTTCGACTAACGACGCGCTTTAATGCTGGGACGGATAATCAAATTACCGCCTTTCGCACCTGGAACCGCACCTTTGATCAACAGCAAATGGCGCTCTTGATCGACCTTGACCACTTCGAGGTTTAACACGCTACGGCGCGCCGCTCCTAGCTGACCAGCCATTTTTTTACCCTTGAAAACTCGTCCTGGCGACTGGTTTTGCCCAATTGAACCGGGAACACGGTGCGACAATGAATTACCGTGGCTATTCCGTTGCCCTCTGAAGTGGTGGCGTTTAATCGTGCCGGCAAATCCTTTACCAATCGTGGTGCCGATGACATCTACTTTCTGGCCGGCATCAAATAAGTCCACCCCGAACTCAGCCCCGACTGCGATATCATTGCCCTCACCTTCAACAAGGCGGAATTCCCACAAACCTCGGCCAGGTTCTACGCCCGCCTTAGCAAAGTGACCTAACTCCGGTTTGTTGACTCGGGAAGGACGGCGACTACCAGCCGTGACCTGTAAGGCTCGGTATCCATCTACAGGGACGGTTTTTACCTGGGTAACACGATTGGGCTCCACTTCGATCACGGTCACCGGCACAGAAGCCCCTTCTTCCGTAAAAATGCGAGTCATGCCGGCCTTGCGACCAATCAATCCAATTGCCATTGGCAAAACCTCTTCAATTCAACTGCAATAGGCCAGAGGAGGGATGGCACCCTCATGCACCGATTAATAACAAAGTAGCGTTTTTTACTTCTCGACAACGAAACAGTCGTTATCACCGAACTAGGCGGTGGAGTTATAACGAATTATCGCTATAAAGGAGTGGCCCTATCTAGGAGGGAATGGTAATCCGCACTTAACTCAATTTGCCGATGCCCTTCCACCTAAAGAAAGGGCATGAGGTTGAGCACTCCTTAATTCAACTTAATCTGTACATCAACACCCGCAGCCAAATCCAACTTCATCAATGCATCAACGGTTTTATCGGTAGGATCGACAATATCCATCAACCGCTTATGAGTACGAATCTCGTACTGATCCCGCGCATCCTTGTTGACATGGGGTGAGATCAGCACCGTGAAGCTCTCATTTTTGGTCGGCAACGGGATGGGCCCCCTAACTTGGGCACCCGTCCGTTTAGCGGTTTCAATGATTTCACGCGCCGACTGATCAATCAGACGATGATCGAATGCTTTAAGTCGGATGCGGATTCTCTGATTAGCCATAGAGGTCACTCAATAACCTTAGCGACGACGCCGGCGCCGACTGTGCGGCCGCCTTCGCGGATCGCGAAGCGGAGGCCTTCTTCCATGGCGATCGGAGCGATGAGGTTGACGACCATTTTGACGT
>JAZBPA010000091.1:0-16462 GCA_036351435.1 Candidatus Competibacteraceae bacterium | reverse complement strand
GATTGGCCCAATGTCATGAATCCCGGGTGTGGGGGTGCCGGTTCCGCCGTGACCCCGATAAGTATCTGGGTAAACTGGAGAAACAGGCACTCAAGCTAAGTTTGCGATCCTAGTTTTAAAACAGCTTCTAAGACACTGATCGCGGCTTACCGCGAATAGAGGGGTTTGGCTTCCTAAAATGCAGGTAGATCTGTTGTTGTGGCTAATTGCTAGCCTATTGGCCATCAGTGTTTACGCTGTAGCTACGGCACACCGACCGGCTAACACCCGTCGTGTCTACGGGATTACCCTCTTACTCTGTACTGCTGTTTTGGGAGTGGCGCTTAGCCGTTTGTTGAACGGTGCCGCCCCGGCAACGCTCACGTTGCCGCTGGGACTCCCTTGGAGCGGAGCGCATTTCCGGCTGGATGCTTTGTCCGCATTTTTCCTGGTGATCGTCAATCTCGGCGGCGCGACCACCAGCCTATTCGGTTTGGGGTACGGTCTGCACGAGCAGACACCGGAACGGGTGCTGCCCTTCTTTCCGGCGTTTCTGGCCGCCATGAACTTGGTGTTGCTGGCCGACGACGCATTCACCTTCCTGCTCACCTGGGAATCCATGTCGCTGCTGTCCTGGGCCTTGGTCATGGCGCATCATCGGCAAGCGGATAATGCTCAGGCCGGTTACGTTTATCTGATTATGGCGGGGATGGGAACCTTCGCCTTATTGCTGGCGTTCGGTGTGTTGGCCGGAGCTGAGGGCGATTACCAGTTTGCCGGCATACGTATCGGTACGCTGGCTCCGGAATCCGCGGCGCTGGTGCTGGTGCTCGCGCTGGTGGGCGCAGGTTCCAAGGCCGGCCTGTTTCCCCTGCATGTTTGGTTACCGCTTGCTCATCCCGCTGCGCCCAGTCATGTCTCGGCGCTGATGAGCGGCGTGATGACCAAGGTTGCGGTATACGGTTTCATCCGCATCGTGTTCGACCTGGTGGGTACCCCCGCCTGGTGGTGGGGCGCTCTGGTGCTGGTGCTGGGCGGGATTACAGCCGTGCTAGGTGTGTTGTACGCGTTGATGCAACATGATCTCAAGCGGTTATTGGCTTACCACACGGTGGAGAACATCGGCATCATCTTTATCGGTCTTGGCTTGGCGTTGGCCTTCCAAGCGAATCATATGGCCAGCGGCGCGGCTTTGGCGTTATCCGCCGCTCTGTTTCACGTGTTTAACCATTCGTTGTTTAAAAGCCTGCTGTTCTTGGGCGCAGGCGCGGTTGCGATCGCTACCGGTGAGCGCGATATGGAACGCCTGGGGGGCTTGATCCACCGCATGCCCTGGACTGCATTGGCGTTTCTGATCGGCGCGGCGGCGATTTCCGCTCTGCCGCCGCTGAACGGTTTTGTCTCCGAATGGCTGACTTTTCAGGCGATTCTGATCAGCCCCGAATTGCCGCAGTGGCTGCTCAAGTTCCTGGTGCCTGCGGTCGGCGCAGCCTTGGCGTTATCCGCCGCGCTAGCCGCAGCCTGTTTCGTCAAAGCCTTCGGGATCACCTTTCTCGGTCGTCCGCGTACTCCGGTTGCCGCTCAAGCGCAGGAAACAGATCGCTGCTCGCTGGCCGCGCTGGGGGTGTTGTCCGCCTTGTGCATCCTGGCGGGAATCCTGCCGGGATTAGTGATTGATAGTCTGGCGCCAGTAGTGGGTCTGCTCACTGACGGTGCCCGGCTCATGTCACAAACTAACCAACCCTGGCTGACCCTGGTGCCGATCGCCGAGGTACAGAGTTCTTACAACGGCCTGCTGGTGTTGCTGTTCATGATCTTTGCCGGCACCGTCGCCGCGATGCTGATTCACCGGCTGGCCTCGCGCGCGGTCCGGCGGGGTGATGCCTGGGACTGTGGGTTTCCCGACAACAGTCCGGCAGGTCAATATACCGCCGGCAGTTTCGCTCAACCGATCCGTCGCATGTTCGGCAGTGTGGTGTTTCAGGCGCGGGAACAGGTGGATATGCCGACACCCGGCGATTCTCGCCCGGCGCGGTTGACCGTGCGCATGCGTGATCCCGCCTGGGAATACGGCTACGCGCCGCTCGCGACGGCTGTCGATGCGCTGGCGAGCCGCCTGAATCATTTGCAATTCCTGACTGTTCGCCGCTACCTGACACTGGTGTTTGCGGCGCTGGTGCTGCTGTTGCTGGGGTTGGCGATATGGCGCTGATGCTTGACTGGCTGATGCAGGGCTTCCAGATGCTGCTGGTACTGTCGTTGGGGCCGCTGCTGATCGGTTTCATACGCAAGGTGAAGGCGCGTTTGCTGCGGCGACGGGGAGCTTCCGTGTTACAACCTTATCGCGACTTGGCGCGGCTGTTACGCAAGGAAGTCCTGCTGGCCGAATCGGCGTCCTGGCTGTTTCGGGTCACGCCTTATTTAATTTTTGCCGCCGTGTGGGTGGCGGCGGCCTTGGTTCCTACCTTCGCCAGCGGGCTGGCGTTCAATTGGACGGCGGATTTGATCGCCATCGTCGCCTTGCTGGGCAGCGCGCGGTTTTTTCTGGCCCTGGCGGGCTTGGATGTGGGAACCAGCTTTGGCGGCATCGGTTCCAGCCGGGAAATGATGATCGCTTCACTGGCCGAGCCGGCCATGCTGATGATGGTGTTTTCCCTGTCACTGCTGGCGGGGACTACGCAGTTATCGTCGGTCGCCCAGTTCCTGCTGACCGACGGTGTTGGACTGCGCGTGACGCTGCTGCTGGCGATGCTCGCCCTGATCATCGTGGCGATTGCCGAAAATGGCCGCATTCCGGTGGACAACCCCGCAACGCATTTAGAGTTGACCATGGTGCATGAAGCGATGATTTTGGAATATTCGGGCCGCCATCTGGCTCTGATCGAACTGGCTGCCGCGATGAAATTAGTACTTTATCTGTCGCTGCTGGCCTGCGTGTTCACCCCCTGGGGGATGGCTACGGCGGGCGACGGCTGGCTAGCTTTTATGATCGGCCTGCTGGCTTATCTGTTCAAGCTGGCCGTGGGTGGCTTTCTACTGGCCGTGTTCGAAACCGGCATCGCCAAGATGCGGGTATTCCGCGTCGATGAATTCCTGGGCGCCGCGCTGATGCTGGGCCTGCTCGGGACCCTGTTGCTGTTTGTGTCGCGGAGCTTGTGATGCACGGTTTGGAATTCGATATTGCCCATCTGCTGGCGGGCGGCATGGTGGTGGTGAGCTTCCTTCTGCTGTATCAAGATCGACTATACGCGCTGCTCAATACCTACGCCCTGCATGCGTTATTGTTGGCGCTGGCCGTGAGTTGGCAAGCCTACATTCAGCAGGCTCCGCATCTGTACGTCACTGCCGCTATTGCTCTGCTTTTCAAGGCGATTCTTATTCCGCTGGTATTACATCGCATTATTCAACGGCTGGGTATTCACCGCACTATCGAACAGGTTTTGGGGGTCGGGCTGAATATGCTGGTGGGTGTGCTGCTGGTTGCCCTGTCGATCATCGTGATGCTGCCGGTGACCGCCGCCTCCGAAGCTGTGTTGCGGGAGGATTTGGCCTTCGCGCTGTCCATCGTGCTGCTGGGTTTGCTGGTGATGATCACCCGCCGTAACGCGGTCAGCCAGGTAGTCGGCTTCATGTCCCTGGAAAACGGCTTAGTGCTGGCGGCGGTGGGCGCCAGCGGCATGCCGCTGGTGGTGGAAATCAGTGTGGCGTTCTCAGTGTTGATTGCCCTGTTTGTGATCGGCATCTTTCTGTTCCGCATCCGGGAACGCTTCGATACGGTCGATGTACAGGCACTGGATGCCTATCGCGGGGAACAGCCGTGAGTGGCACTGTCGTAGTCGGGGCGCTACTGTTGATTCCCCTGGCGGCGGCTGTATTTCTAGCTATCCTGCCCGGATACCGGTTAGCAGCGCGACTCAATGTCGTCGCGTCGTTGCTGACATTGCTGATTGCAATCTTGCTATTCAAGGTACGTCCGCCACCTAATCTTTACCTGCTGGTGGACGACTTCAACGTCTACCTGATTGTATTGAATACCGTGGTCGGCTTTACTACCAGCGTGTTCAGCGCCAGTTATATCAGCCATGAACTGAGCACGGGGCGGCTGACACGCGTTTATCTGCGGTTCTATCACGCGATGTATCAGGGCCTGATGTTCTCTATGAATCTGGCCTTGCTGGCTAATAATATCGGCCTACTGTGGGTGGCCATCGAATTGGCTACTCTGACCACGGTGATGATGGTCGGTATCTACCGCACTCACGCCGCTCTGGAAGCGGCCTGGAAGTATTTTATTCTGGGCAGCATCGGCATTGCCCTGGCTCTGTTCGGCACCATTCTGGTGTATCTGGCGGCGCAACCCGTGGTCGGCGAAGGCTTGCCCGCCATGGCCTGGCATATTCTGATTACCCGAGCGGACGCCTTCGATCCGGCGTTGCTCAATCTGGCTTTCGTGTTCCTGTTGCTCGGTTACGGCACCAAGGTCGGCTTAGCGCCGCTCCATGCTTGGCTGCCCGACGCTCACGCCGAAGGTCCCACACCGATTTCGGCGGTGCTTTCGGGCTTGCTGCTGAATGTCGCCCTATACGCAGTGCTGCGCTTCAAGATGCTGATGAGCGCCAACCCGGACGCGGTGGCGCCGGGGCCGCTGATGGTGGCTATGGGGCTGGTGTCCGTGGTATTCGCAGCATTTATGCTCTATCAACGGCGCGACATCAAACGGCTATTCGCTTATTCCTCTATCGAGCACATGGGCATCATCACCTTTGCGTTCGGCATGGGCGGGCCGTTGGCCAATTTCGCCGGGTTGTTACACATGACGTTGCATAGCCTCACCAAGTCGGCGATATTCTTCGCCGTCGGACATATCGCACAAATCAAGGGCACACAGAAGATCGCCGATATTAGCGGCCTGACCGTCACCCATCCCGCGCTGGGCTGGAGCTTGGTGTTGGGCGTGGTGGCCATTGCCGGATTGCCGCCTATGGGGATTTTCATGAGCGAATTTCTGTTGGTCACTTCCACTTTCGCTCGTGAACCACTGTTGGCGCTGATCCTGGTTGGCGGATTACTGCTAGCGCTCGGTGCGTTGCTGCTGCGGGTACAGGGACTGGCATTCGGTGAACCTCAAGGCAGCTTGGCGCCGGGGCAGGCGTCTTATCTGCCTTTGTTCGCGCATTTAGGTTTAGTGCTGATTGCCGGTATCTGGCTGCCGGGGCCACTGGTCACCTGGTTTACCCACGTGGCCGCCTTGCTGGGATGAGGGAGTAATCGATGACTGCGCCGATGTCCCTGTCAGCAATCCTTGAACGCGGCGAACCGGTCCGCAACCATCAGCCCTGGCCGCGTGCTGTGGTGACGACTGACCTCTGGCATGATGTGATACAAGGTCTGGCGAATGGGGTTTTCAGCTTACTCGGCTTGTGGGGCGAAACCGACACGGTACATCTGGCCGTACACGATGAAAAAGCAAACGCGTTCGGCGTCGCCAGCCTGGCATGCCCGGAAGGGTGCTTTCCTTCGGTAGGCCACATGCACCCGCCAGCCCAACGCCTGGAACGCACGATTTCTGATCTGCTGGGACTGCAACCGCTTGTCAGCGATGATACTCGCCCCTGGTTGGATCATGGGCGTTGGCCGGTACGGCATCCGCTGGCAACCATGCAGTTGAAACCCGCAGCGGCGACCCCGTATCCGTTTCTGACCGCCGAGGGCGAAAGCCTGCACCAGATCCCGGTAGGACCGGTCCATGCCGGCATCATTGAGCCGGGGCATTTCCGTTTTACCGCCAATGGGGAAACCGTAGTGCGGCTGGAAGAACGACTGGGTTATGTCCACAAGGGCATTGAGAAACTAATGCACGGGGCTGCCGTTACTCAGGCAGCACGCTTGGCTGGGCGCGTATCGGGTGATAGCACGGTGGCTTATGCGTTGGCGTTTGCCCGTGCTATCGAGGCGCTAATCGGCATTGAAGCGCCAGAACGTGCGCAAGCACTGCGGGCGTTGATGGCCGAATTGGAACGTCTCGCCAATCACTTCGGCGATATTGGCGCTATTTGCAACGATGCGGCATTCGCCCTCATGCACGCCCATTGCGGCGTGTTGCGTGAACGGGTACTGCGGGCTTGCGCCGCTTGTTTCGGCCATCGCTTGTTGATGGATCGCGTGATTCCCGGCGGCGTTGCCGGTGATTTATCCGCCGACGGTGTTCCGTTATTGCGTCAACTGGTCGTTGACTTGCGCCGACAGTTTAAGCCGCTGATCGAACTGTACGACAATACCGCCTCGTTGCAAGATCGGACAGTGGCGACAGGCTTTCTCAAACCCGAATTGGCTCGACAGTTTGGAGCGGGTGGTTATGTCGGCCGCGCATCCGGTCGTCCTTTCGACGCCCGCCGTACTCCCGGTTATCCGCCCTACGATCGACTGCGCTTCGAGGTGCCCGTACTAAACGCGGGTGATGTCGATGCACGGGTGATGATTCGTATTAACGAGGTCGAACAGAGCCTGGTGTTGATCGAACAAATTTTGGATCAATTAACACCAGGTCCAATCCATGTTGAGTTTGAAGCCTCGGGTCATGCCGGTGAAGGGCTGGCTTTGGTGGAAGGCTTTCGTGGTGACATTTTGGTCTGGCTGCGATTGGCTGACGACGGTACGGTGCAACGCTGTCATCTGCGCGATCCGTCGTGGTTTCAATGGCCGCTGCTGGAAGCGGTTATTGAAGGCAACATCGTGGCGGACTTTCCACTGTGCAATAAATCCTTTAACTGCTCGTATTCGGGCCACGATCTCTAAGCCAAACCGTTATGCGCAAACTGCTGTTTCAGAATTTGTTTCGCTCCCCGCTCACGGTCGAAGCGCCTACCCCATCACAGCAGGCGTTAGCCGAACTCGGCACGCGCTTGGATCAGGCGGCGCGCAAGCGGCTGGGGCGCAGTCTGGCGATCCGGGAAGTCGATGCGGGTTCCTGTAACGGCTGCGAGCTGGAAATTCAGGCATTGAACAATGCTTTTTATGATATTGAGCGGTTTGGGATGCGTTTTGTCGCCTCGCCGCGTCATGCCGACGTGCTGCTGGTGACCGGTCCGGTCACCAACAACATGCGTGAGGCCCTTGAACGCACCTACCAAGCCACACCCGATCCCAAGTGGGTGGTTGCGGTTGGCGATTGCGGGAAAGACGGCGGGCTGTTTCGCGGCAGCTATGCCTGCGTCGGGGGCGTGGCGGAGGTAATCCCGGTTGATCTGCATATCAGCGGCTGTCCGCCGGACCCGACTCAATTACTGGAAGGACTGTTAGCTCTGCTGACCGTTCAGGAGCCCATCGCGTGATATTGCAACATCCCTTGTTCAACCTAGGCTTTCGACCGTTTTTTCTTTTGGCGGGCGCCGTCGCGACACTGCTTATCCCGTTATGGTTAGCCATCTTTGCCGGGCTTTGGCCGGCACCGACCTATCTAGGGTTTATGGGCTGGCATACCCATGAAATGCTATTCGGCTATACGATGGCGGTTGTTGCCGGTTTTCTTCTGACCGCGGTGAGTAACTGGACCGGTATTATCACGGCCACCGGGCCATTACTCGCCGGGTTGGCAGTGCTGTGGGTGGCGGCTCGCATCACGCTGACATTCAATGTCGGCCTACCGGCATGGCTGGTGGCGATGATTGATGTGTCGTTTCTACCGGCTCTTGCCGGGGTGCTGTTCCTCCCGCTATGGCGATCAGGCAATTTCCGCAATCTTATTTTTCCAGCTCTCTTGCTAGCGCTGGTGGTTGCTAATCTAGTGATCCACCTTCAAGCACAGGGTGTTTTGGCCTCTGGAAATCTCCTCGCGCAACAGTTCGCCCTCAATGCTGTCATGCTGATGATGGTCGTGATTGGCGGTCGAGTCATTCCCTTTTTCGCCACTAGCGTGCTACCTGATGCCCAGATTCGCCGCATCGACTGGGCGGATAAAGCAGCTATTGGCTTAGTCATGCTGGTGCTGGTCATTGATCTTTTCCCGCTTTTATCTGCCTTGGTTGGTCCAGCAGCAATACTAGCTGCGGCAATCAACATTGTGCGGATGTGGCATTGGCGATTCCTTGCCACCCTGCGAATACCGATGCTGTGGATTTTATACGCTGGCTATGGATGGGTTATTGTCGCCCTTGTTCTAAAGGGACTGGCTGGTGTAGTGCCGCTGATCACACCCAGCACGGCCATTCATGCCTTGACCGTCGGCGCAATCGGCAGCCTGACACTGGGTATGATGAGCCGCGTGGCGTTGGCGCATACCGGACGCGCTATTGTGGCATCAACCCCCATCATTGCCGCATTTATATTCATCAACCTGAGCGCGATTTTACGGGTAGTGATCCCTATCGTCATGCCGGGATTTTATTGGTCGGGACTGGTCATATCGGGATTGTTATGGGCGGTAGCCTTCGCGCTATTCGTTATTTACTACACGCCTATCCTGATTCAACCTCGGATCGACGGCAAGCCGGGCTAATAATGGCAGACAAAACTGAGCTAGCAGAGCGGGTCCGTGCCGCCTGTTTGGCAGCAGCGCTTGAAGCGTATGAGGATGCTGGAATCAGCGGGCTTTGTGCGGAAGGTCGTTGGGAGTATGCCATGCAGGCGATCAGCACATTGGACCTGGAGAAAGTCCTGCACCAAGCCGATTTATCTGATATTCAATTGGACGAAAGAATGGAGGCGCGCAAAACGCGCCTCCGTAAAAGCAGCAATTAAGCAGGCAAATGCCAGCGTTCCGGGGAACGGTAGAGGCTGGCGAGCAGCAGTTCTCTCAGCACTGCCAATTCCTTGGGTAAGCGATCATAGATCTGGATGAACAGTTCTTCATGAGAGAGCAATTCATCAATCCAGGCTTTGCGATCTACTGACATCATTTCGTTGAATTTTTCCCGCGAAAAATCCAGTCCTTCCCAATCGATGTCTTCGTAAGCCGGCATCCATCCGAGCGGACTTTCGATAGCGCCGCCATGACCGTGGGTACGGTCCAGGATCCATTCCAATACCCGCATGTTCTCGCCAAAACCCGGCCAGATGAATTTGCCGTTTTCGTCCTTGCGGAACCAGTTTACGCAGAAGATACGCGGCGGATTGAATAGCTTGTGGCCGACATCCAACCAATGATCGAAATAATCGCCGACGTGATACCCGCAGAATGGCAACATGGCCATCGGGTCGCGGCGGACATTGCCTTGCGCACCGGCTTGCGCGGCGGTGGTTTCGGAGCCCATGGTTGCACCCATGTAAACGCCGTGATTCCACCCTCTGGCCTGTAACACCAACGGAACCGCCGTGCTGCGTCGACCACCGAAAATAAAGGCGCTAATCGGCACGCCGGCAGGATCTTCCCAGGCGGGATCAATGCAGGGGCATTGCGCTGCTGGAGCGGTAAACCGGGAATTCGGATGCGCTGCCGGACGACCGGAATCCGGGGTCCAGGCTTGACCGCGCCAATCGGTCAGTTCTGCAGGCGGTTCGTCGGTCAAATCTTCCCACCAAACATCGCCGTCCGGGGTCAAAGCCACATTGGTAAAGATGCAATTCTCTTTCAAGGTAGCCAGCGCGTTGGGATTGGATTTTTCTGAAGTGCCAGGAGCCACACCAAAGAATCCAGCCTCCGGATTGATGGCATACAGTCGGCCATCAGGGCCCGGTTTGATCCAGGCGATGTCATCGCCGACAGTGGTCACTTTCCAGCCGTTGAAAGCCTTGGGCGGAATCAACATGGCGAAGTTGGTTTTACCGCAAGCGCTCGGAAACGCCGCCGCCACATAGGTTTTTTCGCCTTTAGGAGACTCTACGCCCAGAATCAACATGTGTTCGGCCAACCAACCCTCTTCTCGGCCCATGCTGGAGGCGATGCGCAGTGCAAAGCATTTCTTACCGAGCAAGGCATTACCGCCGTAGCCACTGCCGTATGACCAGATCGCATTGTCTTCGGGGAAATGCACGATGTATTTTTCGTCATTGCACGGCCAGGGCACATCGTTCTGGCCCGGCTCCAAGGGCGCCCCCACCGTGTGCATACATTCGACGAAATCACCGTCCTCACCCAACACATCGAGTGCACCACGACCCATACGAGTCATGATGCGCATATTGACGGCGACATAGGGAGAATCGCTGAGTTCGACCCCGATATGGGAGATGGGCGAGCCGAGCGGCCCCATGCTGAAGGGGACGACGTACATGGTACGACCCCGCATACAGCCCTTGAACAGCTTGCCCAGCTTTTCCTTCATCTCCGCCGGGGGTTCCCAGTTGTTAGTCGGTCCGGCATCATGCTTGTGGACGCTACAGATAAAGGTACGATCCTCGACGCGAGCGACGTCGCTGGGATCCGAAAGCACTAAATAACTGTTGGGACGCTTGGCTTCGTTAAGCTTACGCATGCTGCCCGCCGCCACCATCTCGGCGCAGAGCCGATCGTATTCTTCCTCAGAACCGTCGCACCAATAAATGTTTTCCGGTTGCGTCAGGGCCGCCACTTCGGTTACCCATTCGCGGAGCTTTTTATTCTTGACATAATCCGGAAAAACCGGCTCGACTCTTTCAAGGTGTTTGACACTAGTTTGATAGGTCATGATTAGCGCTCCATAAAGGATGAGAAGAATCCGGAATGACAGATTCCGGTGTCCGGAGGTCAGTGACCCGGACGCGGGCGGCAAAGGCGAGAATGTGACGTCGCGCGCGATTTTCGAGGTTGGTGAACTTGACGAGTTATTCCTCCGGGTATAACTAAGCCTTAGTATTATCGCAATTTTTTCTCGACTAAAAGCTCTAATTTTTATTTTTCCCGACTTTTCAAGCCACTGTGCCCTTAAATTGCCTGCATAATAATTACCCTAGCATCTATCGAACCGTCGAGCGGCTCGACAGGTCCAAACGGTTCAAGCCAGAAACGCTTTGAAAGGACCCTGGCACCTAATTACTCTGGAGTTTTGAACAATGCTCAGAACAGTATGTTTTTTAGTTGCGATGCTGGTGGGGACGATTCCCTATACCAATGCTCAGGAAACCGCGTTGGATCGGTATATTGCCAAACCGGACCCCAATTACAGCTATTTCCATCATGCGACGGATGATGATTTTCTCTACACATCGTATTTCATTCGAATGATTTCTCAGCAGTGGCGATCCGCTGCCGAAGTAGATCGACCTTTGTGGGAGCATGATGTTGAGATTACCGTACCCCTGGGCCTAGGACTGGTCTCGGACAGTCCCGAGACCGCAATTTTGCTGATCAACGGCGGCAGCAACAGCGAGAATCTGCCGAGTGACGCCAACGAAGCATTGGGAGCCATCGCTACCGCGCTCGGCGTGGTGGTGGCGGTAGTCGAAGAAATCCCCAATCAACCACTATTCTTTACCGACGAAGACAACCGCAAACGCACTGAAGACGAAATCCTCGCTTACAGTTTCGATAAGTATCTGGATACCGGCGATGAAGAATGGCCGGTTCATCTCGCCATGACCAAAGCTGCGGTGCGGGCGATGGATACCATTCAAGAGTTTCTCGAGGACGAAGAGAATATTCAAATTGATGACTTTATCGTCATCGGTGGTTCTAAACGGGGGTGGACGACTTGGTTGACAGCGGCTGTCGATTCCCGGGTCAAAGCGATAGCGCCCGCTTCAATCGACATGCTGAATCTGGACCGCCAGTTTGTTCAGCACTGGCAGGCACTTGGCTTTTACGCCCCAGCGATTAGAGATTACGTAGAGTTCGATCTACCGTGCCGGATGCAAACCCCGGCAGGGCAATCTTTGTTGGAGATCGTCGATCCGTATGACTATCGCGATCGCTTCACTATGCGCAAGTTCGTCGCCAATTCAGCAGGTGACCAGTTCTTTCTACCGGATTCCTGGCAGTTCTATTACAACGATTTACTCGAACCTAAATTGTTGCGCTACGCCCCGAATACCGATCATGCGCAAAACGAGCAGGTTATCCTCGCGGCACTGTCCTGGATGGATGACGTGTTAGATGGTAAAAGCAGTCCACAATATACCTGGAGCTTGCAACCGGATGGTTCCATTCGGGTACAGACATTCGATCGTCCGGACCGGGTGAGGCTCTGGCAGGCCCGCAATCCACACGCGCGAGATTTTCGCCTGGAAGCGATTGGCTCGGCCTGGACCAGTAGCGAGTTGCAAGACACAGGCGGTGGTGTCTACATCGGTTTTGTCCCACCACCAGCCGAGGGCTGGACCGCTTTTATGGTTGAACTAACTTACGACTCATCGGGTGAACTGGAATCAGATCAGGTGTATACCTCTGGGGTTCGGGTGACACCGGATACGTTACCGTATGCCGGAACCGAATGCACCCCGGAGGCCGAGCGACTCAATCGAACAGGCTTGTTTACGCCTGTTAGCGGTCGATTCGACATCCGCAAAGCCAATTCAACCAGTGTGCCGGATATCAGTTTCATCGTTGGTGAACCAGCCGACGATTGGCGGCCGGTAGTGGGCGATTGGAACGGCAACGGTTTTGAAACAGTCGGCTTGTATCAACCCGATGCAGCAGCTTTTCATTTGGTTAATGTCAACGAAGACAGTGATCCTGAAATCAGTTTCCCCTACGGCCCTCCAGGCTTGGGCTGGTTACCGGTCGCCGGTGATTGGGACGGCGATGGGATTGACACCATCGGTTTATATGATCCCGTTACGGCAGTATTCCATTTGCGTAACAGCAACAGCGCTGGTTTCGCTAACATTGCTGTAGCCTACGGGCCACCGGGAGCGGGTTGGATACCGGTGGTCGGCGATTGGAATGGCGACGGGATCGATACCGTAGGTCTGTTTCGACCCGACACAGCGCGATTTTATCTGCGCAACAGTAATACATCTGGGGTCGCCGAGATTGGCGTCTATTATGGTGCGCCGGGAGCGGGTTGGTTGCCGGTGGTCGGGGACTGGGACGGTGACGGTACCGATACCGTGGGGTTATATCGGCCTAGTACGGCGACATTCTTATTGCGTAACAGCAATACGTCAGGATTTGCAGAGATTGGCTTTGATTTCGGTACTCCAGACACGAACGTGGTGCCGATTGCTGGTCATTGGCGATGAGAGTGTTGAAAACAGCGGCGTGTTAACAATGCGGACTGATCTAACAGCCCGTTAGTGAAGAGTCGCCGGTATTGTGGATGCGGAGGACAACGCCTCCATACGGTCTGCAACCGGCGACTATTCATCACTTTCAATGTTCTCTTGTTCAGCAGCGAAATGCAAAGCCATCTCGAACGCGGCACGGGTAAAATCCAGCACTTTTTCGAAACCCTCATCGGATAACAGCCGCGCCGCGTCATGACGACGGTAGATATTGATGAACTCGCGTTCGCGTTCGTAATTCAACGACAACCGCCCAAATCCCCAGTCCTGCAGCAATTTCCATAGTTCCGGGTTATAAGTACGAGTGAATTTCAACACCACCGGCACCGGATCATGGCGGGCCAGTACGGCAGCCAAGCGCAGAATCAATTCAAAGGACATGATCGCCGTGCCGTTCTCTATCGCCTCCACCAACGAACGATCCTTGAGATTCAAGGCATCGCTGAGCTCATCGCGAGTCAGGCCGGCCACCTCGCGCAAATCCTTGAGCGTATTGCCGGCTTCCTCCATCATTTCCGCTTGCTCAGTGTTGAGAAAAGCCTTGCCTATTTTTAGCGGCACTTCCGTGGTTCTGATCGCCAACCGGTACGCGCCACCCGCTACCGCACCCGGCAGGCTGGTCAACTTTTTGATAAATGATTCCGTCGGTTCGGGAGGCGTTGGTGACGCTGCTGACACTGCCGGTTTTACCGGTTTTTTAACGGTCCGTTTAGGTCTCGCAGGCGGCGGTAACTGAGGCTGATCCTGGACGGACTGACGGATAGGGTTCTTCGCACGCGAACCGGCGGCAGCAGTGTTCTTGGTTGGGGTGGTTCTTTTCTTAGGCAGTGGTTCTTTGGGCATTGCGTTGGTTACCGTTTTCGCACCGTTAGACAGTATTAGATACAAGCATACCGTGTCTCTCTCCCATAATAGAATGGTTTATGCTTGGTTTTACGGCTAATCACCGCCAGAATACCGCTATTTCCGAGGAGCCATCCATGACAAAAAAATTGAATCGTTACAGCGCCCATATCACCCAACCTAAATCGCAAGGCGCTTCCCAGGCCATGCTTTACGGTACCGGGATGAGCGAAGCCGATATGGACAAAGCGCAAGTCGGCATCGCCAGCGTTTGGTACGAGGGCAATACCTGCAATATGCACCTCAACGATCTAGCGGCCCAGGTCCGGGAAGGCGTCATCGCCGCAGATCTGGTCGGCATGCGCTTCAATACCATCGGCGTCTCGGACGGTATTTCCATGGGCACCGACGGCATGAGTTATTCGCTGCCGTCGCGGGATGTGATTGCCGATTCCATCGAAACGGTGATGGGCGCGCAATGGTACGATGCCTGTATCGCCATTCCCGGCTGCGACAAGAACATGCCGGGCGTCATGATCGCAATGGGCCGTCTCAACCGCCCTGGGCTCATGCTCTACGGCGGCACTATCCGACCGGGCCATTGGGACGGGAAAACGCTGGATATCATATCGGCTTTTCAAAGTTACGGTGAATTTATCGCCCATAAGATCGACGATCCCACCCGTACCAACATTGTCAAAAACTCCTGTCCCGGCGCTGGTGCCTGCGGCGGCATGTATACCGCAAATACAATGGCATCGGCGATTGAAGCATTGGGAATGAGCTTGCCCTACAGTTCTTCGACACCGGCCACCGATGCCGGCAAGCTCGACGAGTGTATTCGTTCGGGTGCAGCCATTCGTACGCTGTTGGAACGCGACATCAAACCTCGCGACATCATGACCCGCCCGGCATTTGAGAACGCGATTACCATCGTCATGGCCTTGGGTGGTTCGACCAACGCCGTGTTGCATCTATTAGCCATGGCACGGGCGGTAGACGTGGAACTCACCCTGGATGATTTTCAACGCCTCAGTGACAAGGTACCGTTCCTGGCCGATCTCAAACCCAGCGGCCAATACGTCATGGAAGATGTACACAACGTCGGCGGCACCCCGGCGGTGCTCAAGTATCTGTTGGAAAAAGGCATGATTCATGGCGACTGCCTAACCGTGACGGGTAAAACGCTCGCCGAAAACTTAAGCGATCTACCCGGTTTAAGTGCAGGGCAAGCGGTGATTCACACGCTGGAAAACCCCATCAAGCCGACCGGCCATATCAATATTCTAAAAGGCAATCTGGCGCCGGGCGGTTCAGTAGCCAAAATCACCGGCAAGGAAGGCACCCGTTTCGAAGGCCCGGCGCGCGTGTTCGACTCGGAAGAAGACATGCTGCATGCACTGGAACGCGAGGAAATCCAAAAAGGCGATGTGGTGGTGATTCGCTACGAGGGTCCCAAAGGCGGTCCCGGTATGCCGGAAATGCTGACCCCGACCTCAGCCATTATGGGTGCCGGTCTGGGTCAAGACGTGGCGATGATTACCGACGGCCGGTTTTCCGGCGGTTCACACGGATTCATCATCGGCCATGTCGTACCGGAAGCTCAGGAGGGCGGACCGATTGCACTGATTCAGAACGGCGATATCGTTACCATCGATTCCGATAGGAATCAGTTGGAGGTGGCGTTGAGCGACGACGAATTGCAACGACGTCGCGACAACTGGCAGATGCCGCCTTACAAAGCCAGTCGCGGGGTGTTGGCTAAATACATAAAAACCGTGCAGAACGCTTCTCAGGGATGTGTGACCGACGAGTAAACGAGCGCTTTCAGCGTATCTGGCAAACCGTCGCCACCATACCCTACGGTCGGGTGGCGACTTACGGTAGGATTGCCGAATGGGCCGGCTTTCCTCGACAAGCGCGGGCGGTGGGTTATGCGCTGCATAATCTACCGGCGCAATCGTCGATTCCCTGGCATCGGGTCATCAATGCCAACGGCATGATCTCGTTTCCCCTGGGCAGCGAACCCCACCGCCGGCAACACGATTTACTGCTGGATGAAGGGATTTTGTTCGACGGTCAACGGATTGACCTCAAGCGCTTTGGGTGGCAACCCACGCTGGATGAAGCGGTTTGGGGAGGACGCTAAACTTCCCCTTCAATCCGATAACTGTAACCCTGCTCGGTCAAAAATAACTGCCGGTGGCGAGCGAAATCCTCTTCGCAGGTCCGTACCGAGACCAGGGTATAAAAGCGTGCCCGGCGGCCGTCTTTCTTGGGTCGCAGCACCCGTCCCAAACGTTGCGCCTCTTCTTGACGCGAACCGTATTTGCCCGACACCTGAATTAGCACATCAGCATCGGGTAAATCCACCGCGAAATTACCCACTCGCGACAACACCAAGCCCGGAATCGCTCCCTCGCGAAACTCGCCGTACAGTCGTTCGCGCTCTAATTGCGGGGTTTTACCGGTCAACAGCGGAAAACCGGTTACTTCGGCCAAAGTC
>JAZBPA010000090.1:0-31715 GCA_036351435.1 Candidatus Competibacteraceae bacterium | reverse complement strand
GTATCGCCCCACACCGTCACCCCTAACGGCAGCTTGGTCTCGTCGCCGTCCAATAGACTCACGAACTGCAGGGGCACTACCACAATAATTTCCTCTTCTTGCAGGGTTCTTGCAAAAGCACACACATGCTCAGCCTGCTCACCATGTACCTCAACAGGCGTATAATCGCCATCCCGAAACAAGGCCGCGGATTCACGCCGTACATTTAAGATCTTCCAGGTCAAATACAGCTTGATACGCCCGTCTGGCAACGTATCCAACAAGCTGCGGGCACGATTCGCTTGCTGTTGCGGGTCCGCGGCGAAAAATTCCTGCAACTCCGCCAGCAGGGTCTGTCGTTGTGGGTAGTCCACTGGGCGACGGTTATCGGGATCCACCAAACTGAAATCCCACAGTTCAGTGCCTTGATAAATATCCGGCATACCGGGGCAAGTCAGTTTGAGCACCGTTTGAGATAAACTGTTAAACAACCCGAACCGGGCGAGCTGTTGCTGAAACGGCAGAAAATCGGCTAGAAAACGATTTTTCTCCGGTTCCTCCAATAACGCCCGAACGAAAGCGACTATGGCTTCTTCATATTCGGCAGATGGATTGATCCAGCTGCTGTGCTCCTTAGCTTCCTTGACTGCCTTGAGCATGTAATTTTCAATGCGTTCGCAAAAGGTCCGGTGGGTAGCATCGTCCATCTCCTCCAACGGCCAAGCCCCGAGCAGGGTCTGATACAGCAAGTATTCATCGTTGCGCGACGGCGCCGGTTGGTCCTCGACTACGCGTTTCTTGGCGTTGTTCAGCCGTCCCCAACGTTGCAACAACCGATCCCATTCCTCCGGCAGTTCCGACAACACGCTGATCCGCACCCGCACATCTTCCGAACGTTTGCTGTCGTGGGTGGAAGTCGCCAGCATCGCGTGCGGCCAATGCTTCGCCCTATCCTGATTGGCGTGATGAAAGCCGCTGATTGAAACGGCAAAACGGCGCGGATCGCCTCCCACCTCATTAAGTGAAGCTAGCCGATAGTAGCGATAGAAGCTGGTGTCCTCCAATCCCTTGGCCATCAACGGCCCGGTATACTGCTGAAACTTCATGGCAAAGGCGATGACCAGAGTTCGGAAAGCGTCCGGTTTGCCCTCCGCTTCGGTGGTCAGCAGCACCGCCCGCACAAAATCGAAGATCGTAACATCCGCTGCCTGACTGCGTTTTTGGGCCACTGACACAGCCCAGTCGATATAGCGTTTGTCCTCATCGGAAATCCCTGCCGCAGTGATATAGGTGCGATAGACCGGAAAACTGGCCACGACTTCGATCAGGGCCCCCTTCAATCCGTTAAGAGTGTAATCCTGGGTGCGCCGATCCGCCATTGCGATCCGATTGAGCTGGTTAGCCAAGACATTCAGTTCACTGGCGAGGGCGACCTGCATAATCAGTTTTTTACACTGATACAATAGTTCTTCGAAATCGATATGCTCACCGATGAAATTCGCGTAGAGCGTGTCGAATTGTTCTTCCGCCGCGCCATTGATCAGCAAGCCGTTGACCAGATTGGCAAACTCGTAACCGGTCGTGCCGTGCACCGGCCAGTGTTCCGGTAAGCGCTCGTAACTTTCCAGAATTTTTTCCACCACGACATAAAGCGGCAATTGCGTGGCGTCTTGGTGATTTTGCCCGTTGTGGGCAGCCGGCGTGACCAAGCATTCCTGCAGACGCCGGAAGTAGTGCTCGGGATCGTAAAGACCGTCGGGATGATCAATACGCAAGCCGTCAATCTTGCCCGCTGCGATCAATTCCATGACGAAGCGGTGGGTGTCCCTGAACACTGTCTCGTTTTCCATCCGCAGACCGGCTAGATCATTGATATCGAAGAAACGCCGGTAATTAATGTCGTCCGACGCCACCCGCCAGAACGCTAACCGATACGCTTGATCCTGTAACACTTCATGCAGTGGGTCGAAACTGTCGGGGTCTCCCGGTATGCCATTAAACAGCTTGAGCTTTTCCTCGACGAACCATTGGATATCGGGGCATTCCTTACACAGTTCGAGTAAATGGCGCTTGTGAATTTCCTTATCGCGGTTGCGTTCGGCCATCTTGTCCGGAGAAGCGTCATTACGTTCGGGCAGATGCTCGAACCCGGTGACCAGACTTTGATACTCAAGAAACTGTAGATTATCGGTGCCGAGACAGGCTTCCAGCTGCTCAAGGCGATGGCCGAGGATGAGCGGGTAAGTACCGGGGTCGATGGGAAAACGGTGTTCGTAATATTGCACGCTGAACGCGCCCGCTTCCCAATCGAAATTCAATTTCAGTTCGCCATTTTCCAACACCACACCGTAGTGATCGCCCAACACCGGCAACAACACCTTACCTCGTAAACTCTCCGGCAGCGGATGCCAATCGATGTCGAAAAACGGTGCGTGCAAGGCTGCCGGCCCGTTTTCCAACATATCCAGCCACCAGGCGTTGTCGCTACCCATAACCCCCATGTGGTTAGGGACCATATCCAAAATTTGGCCCATACCGTGCTGGTGCAGCGCATCACTGAACCGGTCGTATGCGCTGTTATCACCGATCTCCGGATTCAGCGCATTGTGATCAATGATGTCATAGCCGTGCGAACTGCCCGGTCGCGCGCGTAAATACGGCGAGGCGTAACAGTGGCTAACGCCTAGAGTATTCAAATACGGCACCAATTCGGTCGCCTGGGCGAAAGTAAAGGTATTGTTGAATTGAAAACGGTAGGTGGCATCGGGAATGCGCGCTTGCAACGGGTGTTGGGTAGGGATGAGCTGCGGGTGTTCGGGAACCCCGCGCTCTTGGCGCAACGCCTTGGTCAAAGCCAAAAATTCCGAATCGCTGGTCCAGTCCTCCACATTGACCGTGAGTTTATGGCGCCAATTCGGATACTGATCCGTGGTGCCCGGCACATTGAATTGCTCGACTTGGCCGAACACATCCTCGGGTTGCACCATCATGATCTGAGCGGGCGAACGTGCCACATAGAGATGAATAGCCAACATCAGTTCGGGTTTAAGCTCAGGCGCCGATACCGCGTGCACATTGACATCTTCAGGCAACAATTCCTCTCGTTCCAGCGCCATGCGCAACCAAGCCCGGTTTTGGGCACGCTCGACGATCATCGCGTCCCGCACCTCCTGAGAAGCCAGCAACCCCAATCCATCGCGCAGCTCCAAATCCGCGCCTTGCCAATACCCGCTGAGGGTAGGTAGGTCATGGGTGCCGACGGCCACCAAGGCTTGTTCAGGATACTCTTCGGGGTGCTTATAACTGCCGTCCGGGTGGTTCTCGAAATAGAGCAACCGATAAGACAGCACTCCCCGTTCTTCCAGCGCCTCACGCAGACTATCCGGCACGGTGCCCAGATCTTCGCCGATCACCAAGCAGCCATTACGCTGACTCTCCAGCACCAGGATATTCAATAAATCTTCAAAGGGATAACTGACATAGGTGCCGTCCTTGGGGGTGCTGCCGGTCGGCACCCAATACAGCCGCAGCAGTCCCATAACATGATCGATACGCAGACCACCGGCATGGCGCATGTTCTCACGCAGCATGGCGCTAAACGGCGCATAGGCGGTCTCTTGCAACCGGTGCGGAATCAACGGCGGCAGATCCCAATTCTGTCCGGTGGGGTTAAAGGTATCCGGCGGAGCACCGATACTCGCCGTCAAAGCATAAAGCGTTTGATTGCCCCAGGCTTCAGCGCCACAGCGGGAGATGCTGACCGCCAGATCCTGATAAATGCCCATCCCCAGCCCCAAAGTCATGGAGCGTTTACCCACTTCGTCAAGTTGCTGCGACAACTGCCATTGCAGGTATTCATAAAACGCTACCCGCTCCTGATGGGCCTCCGCGAATGCGGCGCACGCCTCGGAATGCGGATCGTGATAGGGTTCTGGCCAATCCAGCCACCCCTTCAAGCCGAGTTCCTGCTGCTGGAAATGTTCCTGCAAGACTTCGAAAACGGCTTGACGGCGCAGTGTCTCGCCGTGACGGGCGCGAAATTCTTCAAATGCTGCGCCACGGGGACTATTGGCGTGGTGCTCCTGAAAGTGTTGGAACAACTGCTCCAGTATGGGCAATTTCGCAGCAGCAACCCCCTCATAATCGACTAATTCGGTGCTGCGCAAGGCCCGTAAGCGGGCTTGAAACAGGGGATCTTCGACTATTTCCCGGGCTGCTGGGCAATCGGCGAATTCCGTGACACCTTCCACGTGTAAATACAAGGGATTGTAGAATAACCGGCTGGAGGGGCTATAGGGACTGGCATGAGTCGGGTAGGCCGGGAACAGCGTATGCAATGGGTTGAGACCGATCACATTGGCGCCCAATTCGACGGATTCCTCCACTAATCGCTTGAGATCGCCCAAATCACCGATCCCCCAATTCTGTTGGGAGCGCAACGCATACAGTTGAATGACGGGTCCCCAGATGCGATTGCCCGCCGCTAACACCGGTGGCTGATAGCACCGATCAGGCGTGACGATTAACTGCAAGGTCGTGATTCGGTCAGGGTGCTCGGTCGGGGCCAGAGTGACGTGATGATAACCGCACCAGGGCATGAACGGCAGGGAAAAACCATAGCGACGCAGCGCAATCCGGTCAACAGTGCGTTCCGCCAAGAGATCCAGGTCGCAAGGCCGAAAACGCCCGCCTTGACGTTCTCCATTTTCCGGAATCAGAGTCCACTCAAACTCTTGTTCGGCCTGATCGACAGTAACATGTAATGCCATCTGCGGCGCACCGCCCATCGTCTCTCGTACCACCAAGACCGGTGCCAGCAAGCGTCGCCAGGGACGCGCCTCAGCCTCCTCTACCACCGCTTGCAGATTGGTCTGCTCGGTCACAGCCACACCCATAGCCTGTAGCAAAGCCATCCGGGTTTCCACCGGAACCGGGTGCTGTTTGCCCCAAACATCGGTGTACTCAGCGGCAATGCCGTAGATTGCGCACAGCCGATCCAGCATCTGCATGTCGATCATACCAACTCCTTACGGGTCAGACAGTTAGGGGAAACAGAATTATGTGATTGGTTGATCCGGCTTTTCGTCTGCGGTGAGCGCCTTGAGGGTACGCGAGGCAAACTCGCGGCGGTAAAGCACCAGCACAACCCAACCGGAAACGGCCATGAAGAGCCAGGGATTGATAAACCAGCTTAGCACCGCTAAACCAAAATAATAAGCTCTCAGACCACGATTAAAGTTCTCTCCCGCTAAGGCGAGCAAATGCGCTGCCCGGCAGGCATACTCGTCAACTTCGACAGTATCGGAAATATCCATGGGCGCCGCGCCGATCAAAATATTGCAATAATTGAATTGACGGGTGGACCAAGTGAACTTGAAAAAGGCATAGATAAAAATGAGGACCAGTAATAGTAACTTAGCCTTCCAGAGTAGCGGAGAAACCGGAGCGGCGAAGGGAATCTCCTGCACAATCGAAATCGCTTGCTCAGCAGCGCCCAAAGAAGCTACCAAACCGCCGATAATTAAAGTCGTTGTTGAAGCGAAAAAGGCAACACTGCGCATCAGATTGCCCAACAGAGTGGAATCCACGATGCGATTTTCGCGTTCCAACATCCGCCGCATCCAGATTTCGCGGTGGGCAGCAGTCGCTTGACTCAAGCCACGGGATTGACTAGGACCGCGATGGTCAGCCCCCCAGGTATAACCAGCCCAGCAAAAGACAAACCAGCATAAAGCGAGTATATCGATAGGATTGATGAGCAGCATCAAGTTTTCTGGAGTGTATTGCACGCTTCAGCGGACTTACTAGAGAGAGATAGCAACATTTATGGCCCTTGAACGTGTTGATTGCGTCATCATCGGCGCGGGAGTTATCGGTTTGGCAGTGGCTCGCAGCCTAGCGTTAGCAGGCCGCGAAGTGATTGTAGTGGAAGCCGCACGTACGATAGGCACGGAAACGTCATCGCGCAATAGCGAAGTGATTCATGCCGGTATTTATTATCCGCAAAACAGTCTTAAAGCGCGGCTTTGCGTCACGGGCAATCAAGCGTTATATCGTTACTGTCTTGAGCACGGCGTACCGCACAAAGCCTGCGGTAAGCTGATTGTCGCCACTGATCCGAATCAAATAGAGGCTTTGGAAAAACTGGCGGCACAGGCTGCAAAAAATGGCGTTCACAATTTACGCCGCATGACTCCGAATCAAGTCAGTGAGCTGGAACCGGATATTCGTTGCGTAGCGGCTTTATTCTCTCCGTCCAGCGGAATCCTTGATAGCCATGCCTTTATGCTCGCCTTACAAGGCGAGGCCGAACATGCTGGGGCTACTTTTGCATTTCTAAGCCCAGTCAACGGGGGTGAAATCGGTAGCAACGGGATCATTCTAAACATTGGCGGCGGTTCATCCATCGACTTGCAGGCGACTACCGTTGTCAATTGCGCGGGGCTTCATGCCAGCGAGTTGGTCCAACGCTTACGCGGGTTTCCGGCAGATAAAGTACCCGCCACTTTTTATGCCAAAGGAAATTATTACACGCTTGCCGGACGTTCCTCCTTCAATCACTTGATTTATCCGTTGCCGGAGCAGGCGGGGCTTGGGTTGCATGTGACACTGGATCTCGGTGGCCAAGCGCGCTTTGGGCCGGATGTGGAATGGGTCGAGCAAATTGATTATCACGTCGACCCAAGACGCGCCGATGTATTCTATGCAGCCATCCGGCGTTATTGGCCGGCTTTGCAGGACGGTGTACTGCAACCCGGCTATGCCGGTATCCGGCCCAAATTGCAAGGTCCTGGGGAGCCGGCTGTTGATTTCTTGTTTCAGGGACCGGAACAACATGGCGTAGCAGGGTTGATTAATTTGTTTGGGATCGAATCGCCCGGATTGACGGCGTCTTTGGCCATTGCTGCCGAAGTCGTTCGTTTAGCATAACAAAAATAAATTTTAAATCAGACGCTTATCAAAAAAACTCAAAAACTGTGGATAACTGAATACGACCTCACTATATTGGAGCGTTCCATCAGAGGTAATGGAGAAGGCCGCCTGTGGAACAACAACCACTTTGGAAAACCTGCTTAAATCTGTTGAAGCAAGAGCTGTCGGAGCAACACCTAAACACCTGGATACGACCACTGCATGCCCAGGAAGAAGGTAATGTTCTGCACTTGTTGGCGCCTAACCAGTTCGTTGTGGATTGGGTCAAGGATCATTACTTAGCGAATATCCGTTCCACGCTGATTCACTTGTTTCCAGATCGTCCAATCGAGGTGCAAGTCGAGGTCGGCAGTAGCCGGCAGCCGCTTGCCAAGAAAGAGCCGGAGTTCAAATTAGTGTCTGTGAATAAGGCCATGGCGGTCGACAAGGAAACGCAAAGCAGCAATTTGAATCCGAATTTCACCTTCGACGATTTCGTGGAAGGAAAATCCAATCAGTTGGCTCGTGCCGCTTGTATTCAAGTCGCGAACAATCCCGGTAAAGCTTACAATCCGCTATTCATTTACGGTGGTACCGGTCTCGGCAAGACCCATCTAATGCACGCTATCGGCAACTTGCTGTGCGCGCAAACGGCTCGAGTCATTTATCAACACTCCGAGCAATTCGTCGCTGACATGGTCAAAGCCTTGCAGCACAACGCCATTAATGATTTCAAGCGGTATTACCGTTCCTTAGACGCATTACTCATTGATGATATTCAATTCTTCGGCGGTAAAGAACGTTCTCAAGAGGAATTCTTCTATACTTTCAATACGTTACTAGAGGGTTATCAACAAGTTGTCGTCACCTGTGATCGCTTTCCCAAAGAGGTTCCTGGTCTCGAAGATCGCCTGAAATCGCGTTTCGGCTGGGGGCTTACCGTAGCCATCGAACCGCCCGAACTGGAAACGCGGGTAGCCATACTCATGAACAAAGCACAGCAGGCAGATATTCAGTTACCCGATGAAGTTGGTTTTTTCATCGCTAAGCGGATACGCTCCAACGTTCGCGAGCTAGAGGGGGCTTTGCGTCGTGTTCATGCGAATGCTCAGTTCACCGGCAAACCGATCACCCTGGCGTTTACCAAAGAAGCCCTTAGCGATCTACTGACCATTCAAGATAAATTGGTCAATATTGAAAATATCCAGAAAACTGTAGCCGACTACTATAAAATTCGAGTCCCCGAACTGATTTCCAACAGCCGTCTACGCGCCCTTTCTCGCCCTCGGCAGATGGCCATGGCCTTATCTAAGGAGTTAACCAACTACAGTCTGCCAGAAATCGGTGAGACGTTCGGAGGGCGAGATCACACAACCGTTTTACATGCTTGCAGGAAGATCAAAGAACTTCGTGGAAAAGATGAGCGACTCAACGAAGATTACATTAACTTGCTAACAACGCTGTCAAACTAGAAAAACCTCTTAAACCCTCTTTTTTTATGATAATAAGCCACATTTAAGCAATTTTTTTACTATTTAAAATAAAATTTATTGCGAAATAAATCATTATTTATCAAAACACTAAGGTTGAAAAATTATATTTTTTGGTATTTTTATAAAAAATGAAAAAAATTCTCAATAATTCTCAAAAACGCCCTGTGGATAAGTCTGTGGATAAGTACCCGTTTTCCTGTGGATAACCCTGTGGATAACTTGTGGATAACTTTTTGATCCAGAGTTATCCACAAGTTATCCACAGGTTATCCACAGACTTATCCACAGGCAAAATCGATATATGTTTTTGAAATAAAAGTAAAAATAAAAGTTATCCACAGAAAAGTAGCTCCCTAATAATAATAATAAAGATATATATATAAATATTACTCTTGGATGATAAAACACGGTCATGAAGCTAGCAGCACAGCGTGAAAAATTTTTAAAACCCTTGCAACATGTGGTTGGCGTTGTTGAACGGCGACAAACGTTACCGATACTATCCAACGTGTTAATCGTTGCCAAAGACAACAGATTGAACTTCACTGCAACGGATCTTGAGGTGGAGCTTACAGCTAACACGGAACTATCTACCGACGAACCGGGAGAAATCACTCTACCGGCGCGTAAGTTGCTGGATATTCTGCGGGCACTTCCTGAGGAGGCTATGGTCACCCTAACTGGAGAAGGTGAGCGGGTGTCGCTGCGCTGCGGGCGTAGCCGGTTCAGCTTAGCGACCTTGCCAGCGGCTAACTTCCAAACTTTGGAAGAACTGCCTTTTGAAGGTCAGCTCCGCCTCGCACAACGTGATTTGAAAATGCTGATTGAACGCACCTATTTTGCGATGGCCCAGCAGGATGTCCGGTATTATTTGAACGGCTTGCTGTTTGAAGTCGAAGGCAATCAGTTACGCGCGGTAGCTACTGACGGTCATCGCTTGGCCTGGAGTGTGGTACCGGCGGAAACAGATCCTGCTACCCCGAATCATCAAGCGATCATACCGCGTAAGGGCATTCAAGAATTACTGCGGTTGCTCGGCGAAGTTGATGCCGAGGTAGTGCTCAATATCGGCACCAATCATGTGCAAGCGATTTTGGGTGAAATTCGCTTCACATCTAAGCTTATTGATGGAAAATTCCCTGACTACCATCGGGTTATTCCCCGTCCCCACGATCAGTTGTTGGTTGTTGATCGTTTGGTATTACGTGAAGCCTTGGCCAGAACAGCCATTCTTTCCAACGACAAACATCGGGGCATACGTTTGCAGGCTGAGAAACAATTGTTGCGCATTCAAGCCCATAATCCAGAGCAAGAAGAAGCTGAAGAAGAATTGGAAGTTGATTACGACGGTGATCCGTTGGAGATCGGCTTCAACGTGACCTATTTGCTGGATGCATTGGGTGCGTTACCGAGCGAATCTGTACAGTTATCCCTGGCTGATGCCAACAGTAGTTGTTTGATTCGTGAGTCGGCGGAAGGGGATTGCAAGTACGTCGTAATGCCGATGCGGTTATAGTTTCGTTTGATAGGCAACGGCGGAGTAACGATTCGGTCAGGGGTATGATTGTCTCTTCCCTGGAAATCGACAACTTTCGTAATTTCGATCATCTCGTTTTGCAGTTTACACCGCGCCTGAATCTGATCAGCGGTGAGAATGCTTCCGGTAAGACGAGCCTGCTTGAAGCGCTATACTTTTTGGGGCGGGCGCGTTCTTTTCGTACCCGGCGAGCGCAAGAGCTGATTCGTACTGAGCAACACGCGTTCCGCATCGTAGCTACCGTCGAAGCGTCAGATGGACGGCGCATTCCTGTCGGTATTCAACGCAGTAGTCGAGAATTCGTCGCCCGCATTGATGGCGAGCCGGTGCGTTCTCTGGCACAATTAGCCCTACAAATCCCCGCGTTATTGTTGAACCCCAATAGTCATCGTTTGTTGGAAGATGGGCCGCGCCAACGTCGCCGGTTTATGGATTGGGGTTTGTTTCACGGTGACTCTGCCTTTTGGTCTGCTTGGAAACGCTATGGTGTTGCTCTGCGTAGCCGTAATGCTGCGTTACGGAGTCATGCTACTGATCGGGTCATGAACGCTTGGGATGAGGAGTGGGTATCGGCTGCTGAGGTCTTGGATCAGCTTCGAAAAGGGTTCTGTGAGACGCTGAAAGTTGCTTTAAAGCCTCTAATTGAGGAAATCCTGGGTAAGGTAGCTCTTAAGCTTGAATATCGCCCTGGTTGGCCGCAAAATCGAAAACAGAGCTTAGCCCAGATCATTCGTCACCAACGCGAGCAGGATCGTCGTTACGGCCACACCGGTATAGGACCACATCGAGCAGATTTTTACATAGCACTAGCCGATCGACCGGTCGCAGAATACTTATCTCGGGGCCAACAGAAGTTACTCGTGATTGCCCTAATTTTGGCGCAGGCTCAATTGTATCGGAGCCACCATCACACGCCTTGCTTGTTGTTGATCGACGATTTACCCGCTGAGTTGGATTCTAACCACCGGGCGCGGGTTATGAGTTGTTTAGCTGGCATCGAAGCCCAATTGTTCATTACTGCTATTGAACCGGGGGCACTGGACACTTCAGCCTGGCTCGACCCCAGTATATTCAGGCTAGAGCAAGGAAGTTTCACCTAAGTGGTATAATAATCAATTAAATTTATACGGTATTCGAAATCCCCCTTATGAGCGACACGACTGACGGTAATTCCTCCGACTATAATTCCTCTAGCATCAAAGTGCTTGAGGGTCTGGATGCGGTCCGCAAGCGCCCCGGCATGTACATTGGCGATACTGATGACGGTACCGGCTTGCATCACATGGTTTTCGAAGTGGTGGATAATTCCATCGACGAAGCTCTGGCGGGGTATTGCGACGCTATCAGCATTACCATTCATGCTGATGAATCCATTACTGTGCGCGACAACGGTCGTGGCGTGCCCGTAGATGAGCATTCCCAGGGTCGCTCTGCTGCCGAAGTGATCATGACCGTGCTCCATGCCGGCGGTAAATTCGACCAGAATTCCTACAAGGTTTCCGGCGGCTTGCATGGCGTAGGTGTGTCGGTGGTAAATGCGCTGTCGGAAACTTTGCGCTTGACAATTCGCCGTGACGGTAAGGTTCATCAGCAGGAATATCGGTTGGGGGTACCACAGGCGCCGTTGCGTGCGATTGGTGACACGGAACTAACCGGGACCGAGGTGCACTTCAAGCCTAGTTCCACGATCTTCACTAATATCGATTTTCACTACGATGTCTTAGCCAAGCGTTTGCGTGAATTGTCTTTCTTGAATTCGGGCGTGCGCATCGAAGTGAATGACGAACGCAGCGGTAAGAGCGATCGGTTCGAGTATCAGGGTGGAATCCGGGCTTTCGTCGAGCATTTGAATCGCAAAAAAACCCCGTTGCACCCGACGGTGTTTTACATCAATACCGAGAAAGACGATGGTTGGGTAGAAATTGCCCTGCAGTGGAATGATTCGTATCAGGAAAATATTTTCTGCTTTACCAATAATATTCCGCAGCGAGACGGTGGAACCCACTTGGCCGGTTTTCGCGGTGGCCTAACCCGAACCTTGAATCAGTACATGGACGCCGAAGGGATTTTGAAAAAGGCCAAGGTAGCCACTTCAGGCGATGATGCCCGAGAAGGGCTCACCGCTGTACTATCGGTCAAGGTACCGGACCCTAAGTTTTCCTCGCAAACCAAAGACAAACTGGTGTCCTCCGAAGTTAAATCCATGGTCGAGTCGGTCATGGCTGAAAAGTTTCAGGCATTTTTATTGGAGAGTCCGGCTGAGGCCCGCGCTATCACCAGCAAGATAGTCGATGCGGCCCGTGCTCGGGATGCTGCCCGGCGGGCGAGGGAAATGACCCGCCGCAAGAGTGTACTGGATATCGCCGGGCTACCCGGCAAATTAGCCGATTGTCAGGAAAAAGACCCGAGTCAATCAGAACTGTTTCTGGTGGAGGGGGACTCTGCAGGCGGTTCCGCTAAGCAGGGTCGGGACCGCCGATTTCAGGCGATCCTGCCGCTCAAAGGCAAAATCCTCAACGTTGAGAAAGCCCGTTTCGATAAAATGCTGTCCTCGGTGGAGGTCGGTACCTTGATCACTGCACTGGGTTGCGGCATAGGGCGGGAAGAGTTTAATCCGGACAAATTACGCTACCACCGGATTATTATCATGACCGACGCCGATGTTGATGGTAGTCACATCCGTACCCTGTTGTTGACGTTCTTTTATCGACACATGCCGGAATTGATTGAACGCGGCTATATCTACATTGCGCAACCCCCACTTTACAAAGTCAAAAAGGGTAAACAGGAACAATACGTCAAAGACGATGCGGAATTATCCGCCCATTTGCTGCAAATGGCCTTGAACGGGGCATCACTCATTCTAGGAGAAGGGCAGCCTCCGCTGAGTGGAATGGCACTGGAAGAATTGGCGCGTCATTACACCGCAGTGATGGCCATGATCCGTCGTTTGAGTCGGCGCTACGATTCGTTTTTTCTCGAACAAACGATTGATCTGCCGGTGTTGAATCGGGACCGGTTGAAAGATGTCTCTTATCTGCAAGGTTGGCTTCAGAAACTGACCGACCGGTTGACCACTGAGCAACGTTCTATCTATCAGTTTGAGTTGAAGTCACGAGAAGGAAGGGAAACTTATAGCATCGTCGTGACCCGGCAATCTCACGGTTTGAAGAAAGAGACCCAGTTGAATGTGGAATTTTTCGCCTCTCCCGAATATGAAAATATTGCCGGCTTAGGTGTAAAGCTGGAGGGATTAATCGGTGAAGGGGCGTTGGTTAAGCGTGGTGAGCGTAGCCAGGGAATCGGTAGCTTCAGTCAAGCGATTGATTGGCTTTTGGAAGAAGCCAAACGTGGCCAGCATATTCAACGTTATAAAGGGCTAGGGGAAATGAATCCCGACCAGCTCTGGGAAACCACCATGGATCCCACTGTACGCCGCATGCTGCAGGTGAAGGTCGAGGATGCCATCGCCGCTGATGAAGTTTTTACCACGCTGATGGGCGATCAGGTGGAACCGCGTCGTGATTTCATCGAACAGAACGCGCTGTACGTGTCCAATCTTGATATTTGAGTGGATTTGCTCGTGAGTTCGATAAAGAACTTTGTTTTGAATCTAGAGGATTTGCAGACCGTCGGAAGTGATTTGCAACAACCGGAGAGTGTTATTGCCGAACAGGACGGCACGCTTTGGGTTTCTGATAAGCGGGGTGGAGTAACTCGTATCGATACCGAGGGTGCTCAAGCTCTGTTGGATGGTATCGGTGGTGAACCCAATGGTTTAGCGATGGATCGTGAAGGCAATCTATTGGTGGCTAATTTGGCCGATGGTTGTCTGTATAAGCTCTATCGCGATGGCCGTCATGAAGTGGTATTAGATAATATTGATGGCGTATCACTGGGTGCTGTGAACTTCCCTTTCATTGATAGTCAGGATCGTCTTTGGTTATCTGTGACCAGTCGACGGACCCCGTGGTTTCTGGCAGCAGCTGATCCGCAACCCGACGGCTATATCTTGCTGATTGACCAGCGGGGAACTCGGATTGTTGCCGATGGGTTATTAGCGGCTAATGAGGCGCGACTGGATGCCGCTGAAGAATATCTTTACGTTGCTGAAACCATGGCGCGTCGAGTTGTGCGTTATCGTGTCGGCTCGGCAGGTGAATTGGGAGCACAAGAAGTATTCGGTCCTGCTGATTTCGGACCGGGTGGCTATGTTGACGGGCTTACATTTGATGTTGAGGGTAATCTTTGGGTTGCCACCGTACTGCGTAACGGTATTAGGATTCTGGCACCGAACGGTGAGTCACATGTTGTTTTCGAAGAACCCAACGAACCCGCACTGGTGAACCTTGATGCACAAATCGCGGCGGGTGCCCTGACCCCCGAAGATTTTTTCGCCACCGCTGGCCGCACAGTACAGTTTCCCACCAGCATTGCCTTCGCCGGTTTGGATTTGCGAACGGTCTATTTAGGATCTCTGGCAATGCCGCATTTGCTGCGCTTTACTGCCCCCGTATCCGGTTTGCCGCTACGCCATTGGCGGTAAAACCCAATTCCACAAAATTTATTGAGTGAGGTGAACTTTGGAAAGCCGAATTCCGTGGCAACCCTTGAAAGACTATCAGGAAATTTTGTATCAGTTTCATGACGGCATCGCCAAAATAAGTATCAACCGCCCGCAAGTGCATAACGCTTTTACGCCGTTGACCATCATGGAGTTGAGCGAGGCGATGGAACTGTCACGGCAAAATCCTGAAATTGATGTCATCGTGTTGACTGGTGAAGGTGGACAGGCGTTCTGCAGCGGCGGCGATCAGAGGGTCCGAGGGGTCGGCGGGTATGTCGGCGAAGACCAGGTGCCGCGACTGAATGTATTGGATTTACAGAAACAGATTCGCTCCTGCCCCAAGCCGGTGATTGCTATGGTAGCGGGTTGGGCTATTGGCGGCGGCCATGTATTGCATGTTGTTTGTGATCTGACGATTGCAGCAGACAACGCCCGTTTCGGCCAAACCGGTCCCAAAGTCGGCAGTTTCGACGGTGGTTTTGGCGCTTCTTATTTGGCACGGATCGTCGGTCAGAAAAAAGCGCGGGAGATTTGGTTTCTTTGCGATCAGTATGACGCCCAGGATGCTTTGAACATGGGCCTAGTCAACAAAGTGGTGCCGCTGGACGAACTCGAAGACACTACCATTGAATGGTGCCGGAAAATGCAGACCAAGAGTCCGCTGTCTTTGCGGCTTTTGAAATCTGCGTTCAACGCTGAGCTCGACGGTCAGGCTGGAATTCAGGAACTGGCTGGCAATGCGACCCTGCTGTATTACTTGAGCGAAGAAGCCCAGGAAGGTAGGAATGCTTATGTGGAAAAACGTAAACCCGATTTTTCTAAATTTACTAAGTTTCCTTGATAATCGTCGGCTGAAAGGTCGATGCTTGAATTTGCTCTCAATGGCCGTTCCTATTCTCAGCAACAGCTGATTGATCTCTCTGCTCAGCCTGTTTACGGAAACTTGACACCCTACGAGCAGCATACACTGCAGTTCTGTCATCAATGGTTATCCGGTCAAGAATGTTTCAAGATAAAAACCTCTGGTTCGACCGGCCACCCTAAAATTATCACATTACGCCGTGAGCATATGGTTGCAAGTGCCCGGCTTACTGCGCAAGCGTTGGACTTGCAGCAAGGTGATCGTGCTCTGGTGGGTCTATCCACCGAGTATATCGCTGGGATGATGATGTTAGTCAGAGGATTTGAATTAGGTTTGCCGCTGACAGTGATCCCGCCCCAGCGTAATCCATTGGGTTTATTTTCGGATGAAACTCGTTTCGATTTTACGGCGTTGGCTCCGATACAGTTTCTGGAAATGTTCACAGCGACCCCAGGCAAAGCAGCGATACTGGAAAACATGCGCGCGGTAATAGTGGGAGGAGCGCCGCTATCGGAGGCGCTGTTGGAGCAGATAAACACTCTCTCCGTTCCTGTCTATCATACCTATGGTATGACTGAAACCGTCAGCCATGTTGCGCTCAAGCGTCTCAATGGCCCTTCAGCCAGCGATTATTTTGTGCCCCTAAGCGGTGTGCAATTGACTGTTGATGAACAGAGTTGCTTGACTGTGAACGCACCAATGACTGGGTATAAGTCCTTATCAACTCACGATCGAGTAGATTTACAATCGGATGGGTCATTTCTCTGGCTTGGACGAATCGACAATGTCATCAATACTGGTGGAATTAAAGTTCAAGCGGAGAAGGTGGAACAGGCATTGGCTCGGTTATTACGGATATATCGGGGAGGAATATACAAGGATCGCCGTTTTTTTGTGGGCCCGCAGACCCATTCACAGTTCGGTCAGCAGGTCGCGGCAGTCATTGAGGGGGAACCAATTAGCCCGAATGAACAAGCTGTGATCCAGGATGAATTACTGCTGGACAGTGCTTTGGGGAACTATGAGATTCCCCGCTCCTTCCATTTTTTACCTCAACTGTTAGAAACCCCGACAGGCAAGATAGATCGACTGGCTAATCTACGAGCGTTGGCCATCTGAATGAGTTGAAGCGATCTGAGCTGAGGTGGTTTCGATCCACTCTTCTGTTTGAAGATTAAGTTTCTTAGCCGATTTCCCTTGGCTATCGATCAGCGGGCCGAACACTATCCGAATTGTTCCGGGATATTTGATAAAGCTATGGCGTGGCCAATAGTTTCCAGCGTTATGTGTGAGCGGTAGTATCGGGTAACCGCTGCGAGTCGCCAGTAATGCGCCTCCACCGTGGTAATGACCCTTAGTCCCAGGCTCCATTCGAGTTCCTTCAGGAAAAATTAACACCCATTGACCATTATCTAAACGATCCTTCCCTTGTTTTAAAACCTGTTTCATCGCTGCGTTGGTAGTGGCACGGTTGATTGCTATAGGTCGTATCAGCGCGAGCGCCCAGCCGAAGAAGGGAATCCACAGTAATTCTCGTTTTACTACCCAGGATAAAGGTGGAAAAAACTGGTGCAGAAAGATCGTTTCCCATGTCGATTGATGTTTTGCTAACACGATAACCGGGTTGGTGGGTAAGTTTTCCAGACCTTCCAAAAGATAATCCAGATGACAGGTCTTTTTTAGCCACCAGATATTAAATCGGCTCCACTGTTGGGAAATCCGGTAACGACGGGTAAATGGCAAAGGAAAACTGAGTACGACTAACGGTCCCCAAAGCATAGTGGAGATGGTCATGCCGGTAAAAAACACCAGTGAACGTGCAAATAACTCGAAATGCGCAAAGCGAGAGAGTGAATTTGTCATTCGAATCGTTTAGTTGTTTTCGGCTAAAAGAGTATCTACTGTAGAGGAGAGATCATTGAATACTTCTATATTGGCAAAGTCCGTAGTCAGTTTTTGCTGAGTTAACTGACCTTTGCCGGTCAATACCAGAATTGGACGAGCACCGACTGTTCGAGCCGCTTGGAGATCGCGCAAACTGTCTCCTATCGCAGGAACACCCTTGAGATCGATTCTTAGCCTTACTGCTAAATCCTCGAACATACCCGGATTAGGTTTCCGTTGGGGATGGTTATCGTCCGCTTCTGGGCAGAAAAAAATCGCCTCAATTGCACCTCCGGCTTCGTAAGTCAGACGGTGCATTTTCTCATGGATGCGGTTGAGGGTTTCTATATCGAACAAACCATGGCTGATGCCTGCTTGATTAGTGGCGATGACCACACGGTAACCGGCATAATTTAAACGGGCTATGGCCTCCAGGCTCCCTGGTATAGGTACCCATTCTCCGGGTGACTTGATATAGGCGTCGGAATCCTGGTTGATGACGCCATCGCGATCAAGAATGATTAATTTCATATCATCTCGCTCCCGCCTTAGCAACGCCGCCCATGAGTTGATAATGCTGTAAGCATTGAGTCCAAAAATTATGTTTCACGTGAAACAAATTAGCGTTTTGCTTCTTGGATGTTTCACGTGAAACATGTCTCATTATTGCTGCAACCTTGAGAAGTCGGCGACTCGTAAGAACAAGCTACCTAATTCATTGAGTAAAGCAATGCGATTTTTGCGCAGTGCCTGATCATCCACCATCACCATCACCTCATCGAAAAAGGCATCTACAGGCTCGCGCAAAGCGGCAAGCCGATTGAGTGCTTCGCTATATAGACCGGACTCCATCAAGGGAATCGCTTCTGAAGACAATTCTGCTAGGCTACCAGCCAACGCTTGTTCCGCTGAGTCAACGAGTAAATCGGGTCGTACCTGAAACGGCAGAACACCATCGATTTGTTTCAAAATATTGCGGGTGCGCTTATTGGCCGCCGCTAAGCTTGTCGCAGCGGGTAACTGTCGAAAATCTGCTACAGCCCGAATACGTCGATCAAAATCAACGGGACGAGTGGGGCGGCAAGCAAGCACTGCTTCAAACGTGTCCGGTCGAAAACCTTGTTCTTGATAGTATCCGCGCAGGCGCTCCATCATAAAATCGAAAACAGTGCTTATCGCACTTTCTGCTTTGAGTTCGGGCGTAAAATGACCAGCAGCTTTCTCCAATAAGAGATTTAGGTCCAAATCCATAGCGCCTTCGATGAGAATACGCAACACGCCCAACCCGGCGCGCCGCAGTGCAAAAGGATCGCTAGTGCCGGTTGGCATCTGACCGATGGCAAATATCCCTACCAAAGTATCCAAACGGTCTGCCAATGCTACTGCACTTCCTGTCGTTGTGGCTGGCAGTTCGTCACCGGAAAACCGGGGTCGGTACTGCTCTTCCTGGGCTTGAGCAACTTCCTCGGCTTCTCCATCATGACGCGCGTAATAGCGGCCCATAACGCCCTGTAGCGTGGAAAATTCCTGAACCATTTGGGTCAACAGATCACATTTAGCTAACCTTGCTGCACGTTCTGCCCAGTCTGGATTGCCGCCACTGCGCTCGGCAATGAATCGAGCGAGATCGGCAAGCCGTTCACTTTTATCGTACAGACTACCCAAACGTTGCTGAAAGATGACGCTTTTCAGCGCTTCGTGGTGACTTGATAAAGACTGTTTACGATCCTGTAACCAGAAAAATTCGGCATCGCTAAACCGGGGTCGGATAACGCGTTCGTTTCCTGCCTGGACCTGCTGGGGATCTTTACTTTCCAGGTTGGTGATAGTGATAAAGTGCGGCATCAGTCGGCCTGTCGCGTCAACTACCGGGAAATAGCGCTGATTATCCTGCATGGTAGTGATCAACACTTCTTGCGGGACATTGAGAAAACGCCGTTCGAAGTTACCCAACACGGCTATTGGCCATTCCACTATAGCGGTAATCTCATCTAAGAGGTCTGGATCAATAACTACCTGCCCACCTACCTGCTCTGCGGCAATTTCGGCCTGTTGCTTGATGGTCTGTCGTCTCTCAGCAAAGTCGGCAATCACCTTGCCTTCAGTTTTCAGTACGGTAGGGTAGGTGTGGGGATCAGCAATGGTAATAAAATCGGGATGATGGAAACGGTGTCCACGGGTTTCTTTGCCCGCATTAACGCCCAAGATTGTGGCAGGAATCACCTCATCACCCAACAGCAAGATGACCCAGCGGACAGGGCGCACGAATTCATCGTTACGGTCGGCCCAACGCATGCGTTTCGGAATCGGTAGACTAGCCAACGCATCTGTCACCAATCCGGGAATCAGCGACTGGGTAGATGCTCCGGGGACTGTTTGTTGGTGTACCAGCCAAGCGCCTTTCTCGGTTTCCACTGTTTGTAAGTCACCGACTTCTACGCTACAAGAGCGCGCAAAACCTGCAGCGGCTTTGGTTGGCTGGCCTGTCTTATCATAAGCGGCGCTTAACGCAGGGCCGCGTCGTTCCAAACGCCTTTCCGATTGCTGAATAGGAAGATTGTGAACCAGTACAGCAAGTCGGCGTGGCGTCGCGAAAATGTGGAACTCACCATAGTGCAGTTCGGCTTTATCCAAACCATCTCGAATGCCTTGTCCGAACGCTTCAGAGAGGCGAAACAACGCTTTGGGCGGCATTTCCTCGGTGCCGATTTCGATCAATAAATCACGTGTTTCAGCCATGAGCAGTCTCCTGAGCCTCTGGGCAGAGCGGAAAGCCCAGCGCCTCGCGGGCATCGTAATACGCTTTAGCTACCAGCCGCGCCAAAGTGCGAACCCGTAAAATATAGCGCTGCCGTTCAGTGACCGAGATAGCCTTGCGAGCATCCAACAAGTTGAAAGTATGGGAGGCTTTCAAAGCCATTTCATAAGCAGGCAGGGGGAGTCCTTGTTCGATCAAACGTCGACTCTCTGATTCACTGGTGTCGAATGCGACGAACAGTGAGGTTGTATCGGCCTGTTCGAAATTATAGGTAGACATTTCGACTTCGTTTTGATGAAACACATCACCGTAAGTGACTTTGCCTAAAGGGCCATCGGTCCAGATCAGATCGTAAACACTTTCTACACCTTGCAGGTACATGGCGATGCGTTCCAACCCATAGGTTATTTCGCCGGTCACCGGTTTACAATCCAGGCCACCCACTTGCTGGAAGTAAGTAAATTGGGTGATTTCCATGCCATTCAACCACAGTTCCCAGCCGAGTCCCCAAGCACCCAGAGTCGGAGATTCCCAATTGTCTTCTACGAAGCGAACGTCATGCACTAATAAGTCTAAGCCCAAATACTCAAGCGAACCCAGATAAAGTTCCTGCAGGTTTAGGGGCGAAGGTTTAATGACTACTTGAAACTGATAATAATGTTGCAAGCGGTTCGGGTTGTCGCCGTAACGACCGTCGGTAGGCCGACGGGAAGGCTGTACATAAGCCGCACTCCAGGGCTCCGGGCCGATGGAACGTAAAAAGGTAGCGGGATGAAAAGTCCCGGCTCCAACTTCCATATCATAAGGTTGTAACAGGACACAGCCCTGATCTGCCCAATATTCCTGAAGGGCCAATATCAACCCTTGAAATGTCGACACATTACGCACAAACGTCTCCTCAGTAGGGATCACACTCTATCAATAGGTTAATTATATTTCCCAGTATAACGGTTAGTGGGGATGGGATTAACCGGAATTACATGGATTGAATCCCTGTGGATCAGAATAATGACAGCACTTAATCACTTGGCGATTGCTGAACAGGGGCTCTAAAAAAACAGTGTTTCGCAAAAGAGTGATCTTATACTAGGAGCCGACTTAGCAGGGCTAATCGCTCGGAAAATCCTGTATAACTGAACGCGGTTTAGTATGATGGTTTTCAGATACAAGAAATTATTTGCAGCAAGCGTATGAAAGCGCTTTACTGGAGGCTACAAAAAGCGTAATCCCAGTATTAGTGTTGGATTGCTGCCCAGAAAATTTCGCGTTTTTTGCTATTCTGCGCTGATGTTCCACGTGAAACAATCAGGAAAAGAACTTCTTTGAGCTACCGAGGTACATAATGAATCCAGATGTCTTTAATATCGAGTTGCGTAAATTTCTCAAGAAAGTTGGAGTTACTTCCCAACGTGAAATAGAGACTGCTGTGCGGGATGCGCTTGAGAAGGGAGGCTTGCAGGGAAATGAGCAATTGGCCGTGCGAATGACCTTGACTATCGATGCGGTAGGATTAACGCATGTTGTCGACGATGAAATAGGCTTGGATAAGCCAGGTAATTAGAACAATCAATACAATTTGGGGAGTGCAAGGACAGCAAAACCTGTCCTTGCACTCCTATGCTACGCGCTACTTGTCGTATGGATATGTGGCTGAAGAGGATGATGAATTGGGGTCTGTTCGTTGGCTTGTTACAAAGCGAGAGATAAAAACGCCAAACTCAAATAATGCCCACATGGGCAGAGCTAACAAGGTCTGAGAAATGATATCTGGGGGGGTCAGGAACATGCCAACGACGAACGTTCCCAAGATAATGTAGGGGCGTTTAGAGGCCAATGCTTCTGGAGTGGTGATGTTCATCAACACCAAAATCACTGTTGCGACCGGTACCTCGAAGGCGATACCGAAGGCAAAAAATAGGGTTAAAACAAAATCAAGATAGGCGTTAATATCGGTCATCACCTCCACGCCCTCTGGGGCAGTTGCAGTGATGAAGGCAAAAATAATTGGCATGATCAAGAAATAAGCAAAGGCCATCCCACTATAAAACAGCACTGTGCTAGACGTGATAATCGGTAAGGCCAAACGCTTTTCGCTTTGATATAAACCCGGCGCTACGAATGCCCACAGTTGGAAAAGGATCCAGGGCATGGCAATAAATACCGATAGTACCAGACTGAGTTTAAGCGGGGTCAACAAGGGGGAGATCACCTGGATGGCGATCATGCTGCTTTGTTCAGGTAAATGAACCAACAACGGACCGGCTAACAACGTATAGAGTTTATTAGAAAAAGGCAGCAGCAGGAGAAACACCGCACCCACACCATACAGCATCCGCATGATACGGGTACGCAATTCCAGCAGATGGCTGATAAACGGTTGTTCCTGATCTGCCTCGGACACGGGTGAGCTCACTGGGTCGACGAATCAGACGGTAATTTGGCGGCATCGTCGGGCGGTAATGAAGACGATTTGACCAGATTCGGAGTTTTGGGGCGAGCGGTGTTTGGAGGATCGGGAGCGTCCATCACATTCATTACATCTGCCTTCAAATCCGAATTGATTGTGTTAATTCGTTTAGCCAATTGCTGCATTTCATCAACAGTTCCTTCTTGGCGAATGGAGCGTTTGATTTCCTCTACCCGCAATTCTTTTTCCACTTCATCCCTGACGTCTGACACCATACGGCGGGCTTTATTAATCCATAGCGCAACGGTACGCGCCAGCGACGGCAAGCGTTCTGGGCCTACCACCACTAAGCCAATAATGAAAAGCAGCATCAATTCCCAAAGGCCGACATCAAACATAACAATATCCTGAACGCTGAGTGTGGTGCGCTATAGGCGCACTAAACTCGATCTTTTTCTTTGACTACCGAGTCTTGTTTAGGCAAGCCATCGTCCCGGCTTGAATCATCGTCAATCAACCGGTTTTGCGATGCTTGGTCGAATTGTGCATCGGCCTCTTCTCCTTCTTCTCCTTTGCCTTTTTTCATGGCATCGCGAAATCCTTTAATCGATGTGCCTAAATCAGAGCCTAGAGTACGCAACCGCTTACCGCCGAACAGAACCAGTACGATGACCAGAACGATCAGCAACTGCCAGATACTAATGCCACCAACACCCATTGTTTTTGCCTCATAGACAGAGAAAAGGAAACCGTGTCAGGCGTGACACGCGATAGATTCAGTTTTCCGCTGGACGAGATGCTTTTTCTACTAGGCCGGATAGCCCGAAACGCTGTTGGAGTTCATTCAAGACCACCTCTAGAGCAATATCCTGATGAGCTAACATGACTAGTGTATGAAACCACAGATCGGCGGTTTCATGAATCAGTTGTTTATCATCCCCGCTCTTAGCAGCGAGGATCGTTTCGGTGGCTTCTTCACCCACCTTCTTGAGAATGGCATCCAGCCCCGTGGAGTACAGACGAGCGACGTAAGAACTTTCTGGGTCAGCGTGCTTGCGGGACTCCAACACGGCTGCCAATTGTTCAAGTATAGCGTCACTCATGGATAGAAGAGGGTTTATAGTGGTGAGATTGGGTCACAGCCGGACTTCAATGCCTTGAGCTTGCATGTGTTGCTTGGCTTGCTCAATGGTGTATTCACCGAAGTGGAATATACTGGCGGCCAATACGGCATCCGCCTTGCCTTGTTGGACACCTTCGACCAAATGATCCAGGGTGCCGACACCGCCTGAGGCAATCACTGGCGCACTCACCGCTTCGCTAATGGTACGGGTCAATTCCAGGTCGAATCCGGCTTTAGTGCCGTCCCTATCCATACTAGTCAGCAGAATTTCACCCGCACCATACTCGACCATACGTTGCGCCCAAGCGACCGCATCAATACCCGTGGGTCTGCGTCCTCCGTGAGTAAAAATCTCCCAGCGGGCTGATTCGCCGGGTTGATGTACCGCCTTGGCATCAATAGCCACTACGATACATTGGTTACCAAAACGCTCTGTTGCATCGCGGACGAATTCGGGGCGGTGGATCGCGGCGGTATTAATAGATACCTTATCGGCACCGGCATTAAGCATCCGCCTTATATCCGCTTCGGTGCGGATACCCCCACCCACTGTCAACGGAATAAACACTTGACTGGCGACTTGTTCAACAACATGGACTATGGTGTCCCGTTCATCGGAACTGGCGGTGATATCCAGAAAAGTGAGTTCATCCGCACCCTGTTCGTCGTAACGCCAGGCTGCTTCAACGGGGTCACCAGCATCGCGAAACGCGACAAAATTGACTCCTTTGACTACTCGGCCACGGTCGACGTCCAGACAGGGGATGATGCGTTTAGCCAAACCCATTAAGATGAATGCTCCAAAGGGCGAGGAGAGTCTCCTCGCGAAGATCAATTGGCAGCTGTCGCTAGCTGCTGGGCAGTGGCCAGATCAATGGTGCCTTCATAAAGAGCACGACCGATGATGGCGCCCATAATGCCTTCATCCGCCACCGCGCACAATGCGCGAATATCTTCTAATGTACTCACGCCGCCGGAGGCAATGACAGGGATGGAAATGGCACGGGCCAGCTTGGCGGTAGCCTCAACATTGACCCCTTCCATCATACCATCGCGCCCAATATCGGTATAGACGATTGCTTCCACGCCGTTACGTTCGAATATTTGCGCCAAATCGATGACATCATGTCGGGACAATTTAGACCAACCCTCAATAGCCACTTTCCCGTCTTTTGCATCCAGTCCGACAATAATATGTCCGGGATATTCCAGGCATAAATCCTCGACAAAATGGGGTTCCTTAACAGCGCGGGTACCAATGATGACGAATTGGACACCTGCATCTAAATAAGCGTCAACGGTTTCCTCGGTGCGGATTCCACCGCCAATTTGAATGAGTAAATCCGGAAAAGCCTGGGCGATTTCGCGGATAACCGGCGCGTTGACCGGCTTGCCGGCGAACGCGCCGTTCAGGTCCACGATGTGCAAGCGCTGTGCGCCTGCGGCGACCCAGCGTTCAGCCATAACAACAGGGTTGTCGGAAAATACGGTGACATCGTCCATCCGTCCTTGGCGCAACCGTACGCACTTGCCGTCCTTAAGGTCGATTGCGGGTATCAATAACATAGTAGTTCTCGATTTTTCTGGGTAGAGAATTAGTCGGATTTAGGGATTCCACTCGACAAAATTAGTCAACAGTTTTAACCCTGCCCGCGCGCTTTTTTCCGGGTGGAATTGCACGGCAAAGATATTGTCTTGAGCGAGCGCTGCGGTAAAATCGAAAGCATAAAACGTTTTACCGGCCGTGAGCGTTGTCACAGCGGGTTGCAAGTAATAACTGTGCACGAAGTAAAATCGACTGTCTTGCGGAATGCCCTGCCATAACGGGTGATTGGAGGTTTGATGTACTTGGTTCCAGCCCATGTGCGGGATCTTGATTCGTTCCTTAGTGGTCGGATCACGGAGTTGATCACCGAACCACACGACCTGCCCGGGTAACAGTCCCAAACAGCGGACCCCGCCGTTTTCTTCGCTGGACTCTAATAGCGCTTGCGGTCCCAGGCAGATGCCCAAAAAAGGTTTACGCTGAACCGCCTCGGTGATCACATCAATCAGTTCCCAACGGCGCAGCTCACGCATACAATCGCGGATTGCACCTTGGCCAGGTAACACCACGCGATCGGTATGCAGAATATCGGTCGCTTTTTGCGTGACTAAGACCCGCGCTTTCGGTGCGATATGCTCAAACGCTTTGGCCACGGAGCGCAGATTGCCCATCCCGTAGTCTATGATTGCAATGCTGGTCATAACACTTTCCCTGGGAGGAGTCGGGTTAGAGGCTGCCTTTGGTCGAGGGAATGCCGGACACGCGGGGATCAAATTCTATTGCCATCCGCAAGGCGCGACCGAAAGCCTTGAATATGGTTTCGGCGATATGGTGCGCATTACGGCCACGCAGATTGTCGATGTGCAGGGTTGCCTGGGCATGATTCACAAAACCTTGGAAAAATTCCCGGAATAAATCGACATCGAAATCCCCAATCCGCGCGCGCGGGTATTCTACATAATACTCCAAGCCGGGTCGGCCCGAAAAATCAATGACCACTCTCGATAAAGCCTCATCCAAGGGCACATAGGCGTGACCATAACGACGAATGCCTTTTTTATCACCCAGCGCTTGTTTAAACGCCTGGCCGAGGGTAATTCCAATGTCTTCCACACTGTGGTGTTGATCGATATGTAAATCGCCTTTAGCTTGAATATCCAGATCTAACAGACCGTGCCGAGCGACCTGATCAAGCATGTGTTCTAGAAAATACAGCCCTGTGGTTTGTTTGGCAGTGCCGTCACCATCCAGATTAAGGGAAAGGCAAATTTGGGTTTCCAGGGTCTCGCGACCGACTGTAGCTGTGCGTGCGGACATAGATAATTGTGTAATAGTCGGAGTGATTTAGAAAATTCAATTTACGATATGGGTTAGCATACCGCGATTAACGGACAGGTTGAATAGGCTTGCGCGGGATATCCAGCGTCAGCGCATCTGACTTTGCAGTTGACCCGGTATTTTCAAGACTTTCATGCGATAGTCATTAGCGACAGTGACTGGCCTTTAACTCCTTTACTTGATGGTCAGGATTGAAATCATGAAAAAGCTAAGCATGACCGATTGGGCTTTTCTGCAACTGGAGACACCCAATCAGCTGGCTCATGTGGCGGGATTGTGGATTTTCCAGTTGCCCAAAGGCTATCGTGGCGATTTCTTCCGTGACCTTCGAGAAGGCCTGACTAATTGGCAGCATGTCAACCCACCTTTCAATTACAAGCTTAAAACTCCTATTCCCAAGTTCGATTTGCCGAGTTGGGTCGAGGACGAGGAATTCGAGCTGGACAAGCACGTGCATTTCGCGCGGTTGCCTAAACCGGGCACCCAGGCACAATTGCTGGAGTTCGTCGAACAACTGCATAGCCAGATGTTGGATCGCTCCCGACCGTTGTGGGACATTCATTTTATCGACGGGTTGCAGGTCGGGCGCGTTGCGATTTATTGTAAAATCCATCATGCGCTCGTCGATGGCATTACCGGCCTAAATCTAATGGTGAATACCTTCTGCCAGTCCGCTGAAGCTAGCATCACCCGGACGCTATGGCAGCCTCCTCGCAAGCGGTTAGTCGAGAATCTTCCACCCGGATTATTAACTAAGGCCGGCAAAACTTTTGTGGGCTTACTTGGCCAGCTGCGTTCCCTGCCTGAGCTATCGGTCAGTTTGGTAAATGCGGGGCTACAAGCGGTTAATCTACGGCAAAGCACAGTACCGCTGCCTTTTACCGCGCCTAAAACGCTATTCAATGTGCCTGTTTCTGCACAGCGTCGCTTGGCCGTCCATACTCTGTCCCTGACAGCGGTCAAGGCGCTTAGTAAGGTAGCTGATGCCACTGTGAACGATGTAGTGCTCGCCGTTTGCGCCGGCGCGCTCAGACGCTACCTCATGGCCAAGCAGGCATTGCCGGCGCAGTCCCTGGTTGCGTTTATGCCGGTCTCTATGCGGTCGGCGCAAGATGTTCTAGCTGGAGGCAACCAGGTGTTCGCCGTGTTATGCTCTTTGGCTAGCGAGCAAGCCGATCCTAGCCAACGTTTCACCGCTATCAAAGCTTCAGCTAAAGCGGCCAAGTTCCAGTTCAGCAAACAATCCATGGAAACTACCAATCAACATATCTTGTTATTCGGCGGGCTATTGTTGCTCATCCAACAACTAGGTGTGAGTGCACACGTTGCGCCGCCAGCCAATGTGGTGGTTTCCAATGTGCCTGGACCACGACAGGCACTTTATCTCAATGGGGCTAAGCTAGTGGCGCAATATCCATTGTCGATGCTGGTTGATGGGCTTGCGCTCAATATCACCATCACCAGTCATGCTGATAACCTCGACTTTGGCATTCTGACCTGCCGCGAGGCCCTACCCGATGTGGACAGCTTGGCAGACTACTTGGGCGATGCCTTTGTCGAGTTACAGGCTGCATTTACGCCTTCCCCAGCAGGTGATCAGTCGGACCAAAACCAACGCTTTGGCGGGTGCGACTAATGGTAGCACCACCCCGCCCACGTATCGGGCTGGCCTTGGCGGGAGGCGGTCCTTTAGGCATCACCTATGAAATCGGCGCACTGCTTGCCTTGGAAGAGGCATTGGACGGGATTGAGTTCAATGATCTGCCTATCTACGTTGGGGTCAGTGCCGGCGCAGTCGTTGCTTCGGCTCTGGCTAACGGCTTTACCCCGGCTAAGCTCTGTCAGGTCTTGGTGCTCAACCAGTCCGCTGCGTTTCCGGTTAATCCCGAGCATTTCCTCAGGCTAGTATGGCATCGCTTTGCGCATGGACTCACTGTCCTTCCCTGTCGGCTAATCAAAACGGTTTGGGGTTGCGTGCAAAAACCGCACGATATCAGTCTGCCGGGAGCACTTGTTAGTGAACTGCTAGGCACGCTACCGCCGGGCCTATGGGACAATGAACGCATCAACCGCTTCCTCACTAAAATTTACCGTAGCCGTGGGCGTACCAATGACTTCCGTAAGCTGAAGCGGCAGTTATTTGTAGTGGGTATGAATTTGGATACTGGCGAGATTACCTGCTTTGGTGGACCCGGTCAGGATCATGTGCCCATTTCCAAGGCGGTGCAAGCGAGTACCGCGGTCCCGGGGTTGTTTCCGCCGGTAGCCATTGATGGTCGTTACTATGTGGATGGCGGTGTCAAGAAAACGGTTCATGCGTCGACCGCACTGGATGCTGGTGCGGAATTGCTGTTTTGCATCAATCCTATTGTTTCGTTTAATCCCCGGTTGGTGGATTCTCAGCGCCGGAAAAACCTGACTTCACTTGTAGAAGGCGGCCTGCCTGCAGTCATGGCGCAAGCCACTCGCATCGTGATCCATTCGCGGATGAAAGCCGGCTTAGCCCGGTATGCCAACCAATACCCGGGACGGGATATCCTGTTATTTGAACCACATCAGCGCGATGCCGATATGTTTTTTGCGCGGATTTTTAGCTTCACCCAACGGCTGCGCGTCTGTGAGCATGCCTATCAGGCCACTCGTGCCGATTTACGCAACCGCCAAGAGGTCCTCGAACCGCTGCTGGCTCGCCATGGCATCACTTTGCGCAGCGATGTGTTAGCTGATCAGAACCGGCATTTTAATAGTCATTTACACATCCCGCCGGAAGTCAACCGCATGGCTGGATTACAGCATCCGGTCACCAATGAGCTAAGCGATGCTCTCGACCAACTCGACTCCTGGTTAGCGGAGCACCGGAGTCAGTCTTCCGCAGCTGTGGGTTGATCCTAGCGAAAGGTATTAACTGGCACGATCCCCTGGTTTATCGTCGCAGGCAGAGTCAGCTGATCCGGTGCAGTCAATGCGGTTTTCATAAACGTACCGATAATGTCCAGTGCTATGACTGCCTCGGGTGGCTGAGTGAACAACGGGAACCCCGGAATCGATCCTGACTACAACTCGGTCACCCAGACACCCACATCAAGGCTCGCTCCCGGGGGCCCGACGAACGAGCCGGCTATGGGCGGCACTGTTTCGGGCAACCTTGCCACCGCCACAGCAATGTGATTGGCGCCTACGATTTCTCCGATAGTGGGATCGAACCCCTTCCAGCCCGCGCCCGGCAGGTACACTTCGGCCCAAGCATGGGTTGCACCGAAATTGATCGTTGACGGTGAAGTGTGGAGGTAACCGCTGACAAAACGCGAGGCGAAGCCCAGACGTCGTGCGGCTTCCATGAATAGATACGCAGAGTCGCGGCAGGAACCGGTCCCGCGAGACAGGGTTTCTGCTACGGTTTGCACGCCGGGTTCCTCGCGCAGTCGATACGCTAGCGTTTGCTGGATGTGGACGTTAAGGCGCTGCAACAAGGCGTATGTCTGAAGCCGTTCGTCAGACTGCCATAAATTTGCCACCCATTCGGCTAGCACGTCTCTAACCGTGTGCGCGGCGATATTCATATAGGGTGACAGCAATACGCTGTCCTCGGGTGTATAGGAAAACGGGTAGTCCGTCGCGTAATCGGCCACCAGAAAATCAAGGGGGGCTTGGTTGTAGTGCTGAATAATGACGTCGCTCTCAATCACAAGCTGGTTGGCAGGCGCATCGAAGGTCGCTATCGCAACAGAATTATCCTCCACGTCACGGTGCCAACGTAGAATAGCCGGAGGCGTGATCGTTAGCGTTGCGGATTCGATGCGCAGCTCATGGCCCTCCCTCGGGCGTAGGCGCAAAGCATGTGGTTCGAGCCTTACAGCGGCGGAAAAATTGTAGTAGGTACGATGAAGAATTTTGTAGCGCTGCATATTTTATCCTATTCGGCACACTTCACTCATTGGTTTCGTGTCAGGGGTGCTGTACACAAAGAATCGCGGATGGCTTCTTTGATTGTCGGAATCAATGGCGGTGCGATACTGAGCGTCCTTATCCCGCACTGCAGTAACTTGGGAATGTGCTCTGGTCGCCCTGCAAGTTCGCCGCATAAGGAAAGGGGGACATCGGGTACGTCATCATGTGCCAATCGCAGCAGTCTGAATATGACATACGCAGCATCGTCATAGTATCGCTCCACCGCCGCATTTTCCCTGTCAGCCGCAAACGTGTATTGAGTCAGGTCGTTTGTGCCGAAACTCAGAAAGTCGCAGTGTTTTACTATCTCTCGCGCTGAAAGCGCTGCTGCTGGAGTTTCAATCATGGCTCCCAGCTTGGGGATGGTAGATATCTGCAGTTCAGAACCGAGTTGAATGAGGCCGTCCTTCACCGCTTCGATATCTTCTGGCAACGTGACCATGGGTACCAGAATACGCACGTCGAATTCCTTGGAAAGTTCCAGCACCGCCCGTAGATTAGTTTTTAAAAGTTCGGGATACTCACGAAGCAAGCGAATGCCTCGCCGTCCTAACGAGGGATTTGTTTCTGCTAAAAAGCTCAAGAAGGGTAACGGTTTATCGGTGCCGAGATCCAGAAGGCGCACACAGACGGCGTGGCCCTTGGCCGCTTCGAGTGTCTGGCGCATCTCAGTGAGGAGTTCTTCGGTGTTAGGCGGTACAACGCGTCCCAGGTAAGCCCGCTCCATACGGTACAAACCAACGCCCTCTGCTCCGTTCAACATAGCCCTTTCTGTATCATCGCTACATCCGACATTAGCGAGTACGGAGATCAGCACATCATCTTTCGTAACCGCAGGACCCAGAGCATGCTGCCTTGCCAAGTGTTGCGAATGTTCTCTGTCATCAATTTTTCTCTGGAAGCTGAGTTTCTGTTTTACCTGGGGACGAATCGTGACGGTTCCTGTGTCTGCATCCACCAGCGCCAGCGCGCCATTGGGCACTGTGGTCAGTAGCTTGGAGAGGCCAGAGATGCACGGCAGGCCCATTTCGCGGGCAAACAGAGCCGCATGAGAGCTGGTGCTCCCGTATTCCAGAAGTACTGCCGAGACGGATCGATCAACGAGAAAAATGGTATCGGACGGTAGTAAACGCGAGATCGCGAGTACACTGCCATAGGGAATCTCACCCAATGGGTGAACCGTGATTCCCGCAAGCGCATTGGACAGGCGATTCGAAACATCCCGAAAGTCGTCGCTTTTGTCTCTGGCTATCTGCGACTCCATCAACAGGAATCGTTTCTCCCAGCGCAAAAACACCGTCTTTACGGCGCTGCTCGCGGTTGCCATGTTTTCTTGGATCTCTCTTCTCAATTCCTTTCTC